>NZ_DAINOE010000088.1:0-12400 GCF_036735525.1 Arsukibacterium sp.
TTATACCTTGTTGCTATGCCGTTTATTTTTCACTCAAAGATCAACAGCCTCTAGGCTCGCCAGCAAGAATTTTCCTGAAAAACGACCGCAAGCTCCCCATGAAAAGCTTCGCAGAATTGAACAAGACAGCCGGCTATATTTATTGCATTGGTGGCTTTTGCAAGATTTAAGCGACATTCAGGCTGCAAGTACACCGCCACTTAACCCTTATACCGGTAACCCTGCGGTGCGGCACAACAACAGTCGGTGTTACTAGTTGGATAAGTTAGTGTGTGTGCCTGACTACTCTACAAACTCCATAGCTGCTTAAAGGCCACGGCCTGACGGCGGGAGATTTCTACTGTTAGCTCTGGCTTGAGCCAGACATCAAAACCACCGCTGATGGCGGGCTCAATGCGGCTAATATATTGGGTATTGATGATCCAACTGCGATTGGCCCGGAAAAACTGCTCTGCCGGCAGCTTTTGCTCCAGTGCCGCCAGATTGCGGTAAATCAGCGGTTTGCCATTAGCAAAATACACCTTGGTATAATTGCCGTGTGCTTCAAAGGCATAAATATCGGCCAGCGTGACAAAAAAACAGCACTCGCCATCTTTTAAAAATACCTGGCTTTGTAAGGTCATCTGGGTTTGGCTGTTGCCAAGCGGCACCTTACTTAGCGCTGCTTGCAGCCTTGGCAAGGTTACCGGCTTTAGCAAATAATCTTTGGCCTGGTATTCAAAGGACTTCAGCGCATACTGATCAAAGGCCGTGACAAAGATAACATGAGGTAAGCGCGCCACCTGATGCAGTTGCTCCAGCAGACTAAAACCATCGCCGCCCGGCATATCAATATCTAATAACAATAAATCTGGCTGGCTGGCATTAATTAACTGTAAGGCTTCGGCGACATTTGCCGCCTCCCCCACTATGTCGATACCGGCACACTGGCCCAACTGATTAGTTAATTCCAGCCGGGCTAGCCGGCTATCGTCAATGATCAGTACCTTCATCTTCGCGCTCCATCGGCAATCTGATATCGGTAATCACCTGTTCCTGCTGCTGATACAGCTGCAGGCTAGCCTGGCCCTGATACAACAATTGCAGCCGCTGGCGGATATTCTTCAAGCCCAGACCAGCATTGCTGTTACTGCCAGCAGCAGTGCTGCTTCCCGCTTTTTGCAAGCATCCATGATTACTGACCCGCAGTTGCAACTTATCAGCCTTAAGCTCTGCGCTTATCGTCACCTGGCCCCCTTGTGGTAAATGGCTGATGCCATGTTTAATGGCGTTCTCCACACACAATTGCAGCAGTAATTTCGGCACCAACAGCTCAGCGCAGCCCGGCGCTATCTGCTGCTGGTACTGCAAGCGCTGTTCAAACTGAATAGAACACAACGCCAAATAATGATGCACTATGTCCAGCTCCTCTTTTAAAGGCACCTTGATACCATCTTCTGGTTTTAAGTTATAGCGCAGCATGTCTGACAGTGCCGCCAGCATGTTTCTGGCCCGCTCGGGATCTTCTAAAATCAACGCCCGGATATTATTAATGGCATTAAATAAAAAGTGCGGATTTAACTGGCTAATTAACGCATCCAACTGAGTCGCATGCAACAATGCCGTGGTTTGTCGCAGCTGCCGCACCTTGGTTATGGCAAAGTAAATCGCTGACCAGAGCAACAACGCCAATAGCATATTAAAATAATTACCGACAAAGATGGTTTTAATAATAAACCAACGCTGATCGGCCGGTACCGGGAAGGTATAGCCAATAATCGTTAACGTAAAAAAGGTTAGCAGCAATATGCTGGTGGCCAGCGCAGCAAACAGCAGGCAACCACCTAACAACATGCCTACCTGACGCAACAAACTACCCTGTGCCGCATAACGGCGGTATAGGGTGCGCAAAAAATGTGAGCCCAGCCCTGTGGCGCCGATTAATACCGCGGCATACAACAGCTCGGTATCGACAAATACCGGGCGGTTAAAAATGACCAGGCTGTAAAAAACATACAGCAGGCCCCAACCGCTCCACTGTAAATAAGCATAACTATGCTTCATTCAGTTTCACTCTTTTTATTGTCATCAACTAATGGCGTTCCCAGCTTATAGCCTGGCGGCTGCGCCAGCAATTGCGCAAACAAGCTAAAGCTTTGCTCGGTCATTGGCATAGCCAGATTGCTCAACAGCACCAAGCCCTGTTTTTGCCAGGGGTCAAACACCAGCATGCTACTAAAACCAGCTGTTTGCCCGTTATGCCACAACCAGTCATTATGCTGCATCCAACCCGGTGTCATCTGTGGTTGCCCTGAACTGCTGATGACGGTTAACCATTGTTGTAACACAGGGTCACTGTCGGCACTGGCAAACAATTGCCTTAATAACTGTGCCATATCTTCAATACTGGCAAGCACCGCCCCGGCGCCGGCCAGGCTGTCAAACTGCCAGTGCGACACCACCTGCTGGCTAATCGCATGGCCTGTCGCCAACGGCTTAAAACGTCCGCCAGGGGTTTGCACGGCAGCACTCTTCATACCCATGGGCGTAAATACCTGTTGCTGCATAATAGTGGCAAACGGCTGCTGCTGCGTCTGCTCCAATAAAAAACCCAGCAGACCATAGCCATAATTAGAATAACTAAAGACTTGCTGCTCAAAGTCGGTACTGGCCAGGGCCGCCAGTAAATCTTCTTTAGAATATCCGGCATAGGGATTGGTTAAATCATCCAGCGGCATATTTGCCGGTAAGCGCGGCAAGCCACTTTGATGAGTAATTAACTGCGCCAGGCTGTAATGATGTTTAGCCAGTTGCTGCAAGCCAAACTGTGCCGAGAGCGGCCTATCTAACTGCCAGTGCCCGGCTTGCACTTGTTTAAGTGCTGCCAGCGCCGTTAAAGGTTTTGAAATTGAGCCAATTTCAAATAAGGTTTGCGCCGTTAACGGCAGCTGATTGGCCAGATCAGCTTTGCCATGCAGCAGGTACTGCACCTGCTGCTGGTTTACCCAGGCAATAGCGACGGCATGCTGGCCAAATTCGGCATCCAGCCAGGCCGCTAATGCAGCAAGGCTCGGCTCTGAGCTATCACTGGTAACTACTGAGGCTTTTTTTTTAGGGTCAACGGCATGGCCTGCCCCTGCACAAAGCTGCCTTGCCAGGCGTCTTGCTGCCAGTTACCCTGATAACTGGCATTAATCATCGCCGATTTAAAGTTTAATTGCTGCTTAGTTATTGAGAATTCGGTAATGGGAATACCAAAGCTTTGCTGCTTAGGGCTATCCAAGGTGACATGATAGCCCTCTTCTATCACGGCGACATTTAACACCAGTGGTAAACTGGCGCTGCGGCTAATCATCAGCTCGCCGGCCCATTGCTGCTCATGTTCTAATCTGGCTACTGATTCTGCCGATAACCGGGTTAGAGTGATAGGCATATTACGGCCCTGGGTAAACACGCCCTTTAAGGTATTGCCGTCAAATTCACCGCTAAATTGTGCTCTTAAGCTGTCATCGTTAAAGCTAAGGCTGTTGCCGTCAATAGTAAAACGGGTTGGCTCTATGCTCGTCAGGCTCTGGTTCGGACTGATTAAGGTCATCTGGTAGCCATCGGCCTCAGGGGTAAGCTCGATGCCCAGTACTACGCCGGTTTCAGCTGAAAACTGCAGTACACCACGCCAATGCCCGGCCAGTTGCTCTGCTGCTTGTGCTGCAAAAACTGAGCTGCTGCCAAGCAGCATGCCGGCGATTAAGGTCAATTTTTTCATCTCTATTGCTCCTGTTGTTCAGTCAAGGCCAAGCTTACCCAAACAAGATGCTAAGCAGTTAAACTATATGTTAAGCGGTCATATTAATGCCTTAGCGGCGTCAAGCAAGGATAAATGGCCAAGGGATTATGGATGGTCGGGACTGACTGAAAGCGGATGAAATGATTGGTAGACGCCATCATCTGCCAAAATAGTGGCAATCGCTTTGGCTATTTGCTCTTTTAAATGCACATGTGGGCTGGCTTTAGAAAATGCCAGGTGGATATAGCGCGCATCCTCTTCCTGAAATACTAAGCTGGCCAGTTTAAATTGCTGATGAAACTCTGGCATGCTGTTGGTAATGCTTAAAGCGTATTCGGCCGTCGTCACTATGGCATCTCCACGATTCACCATCAACATGTTTAGCCCTGCTTCCAACGAGCTAACTTCAATACTACGTGGGTGTTTAGCCACAACATTAATTGTATTGCTGTTATAGGTATAACCGCGGATAACCATCAGGTTAAGCCGGTTTAGTTCAGCAACAGTTTGGATATCAGGGCTGTCCTTGTAAATTACTAACACTTCCGGATTCGCCAATGCATAAGGCAACATAAACATCACTTTTTCACGCTCGGGGTTGCTATTTAACCGCACCATTAAATCTGTTTTGCCTTGCGCCATTAAACGCAGGCAACGAGCAAAGGGAGTATTAGGGCTAAACCTTAACTTAAAGCCTGCGACTTTAGCCACCTCCTGCATAAAGTCGACTGTTGGTCCATAAGGCTGGCCTTGATCGGGATAATGGTGGTGCTCAGGTAAATCATCCAAACACCACTCCAGTATCGGCAGTGGTTCAGATGCTGCAAAAGGTTGAAAACTGAGCATAAGCAGCAAAAACATAGCGTTAAGCCAGCCTAATTTCATAAGCCGCGACCTTAATATTAATAATTCGCATTAGATACTTAAGCATAGCATAAGACAACCATCGCTCTAATGCTCGGTTCGCTTAGCCTAAGCTGCTATTTAGCATAACAACAGGCGACACCCTATTACTTGTATTTAAACCGGAACTAGACTAGAACTGAAAATAGTGGATGCAGGAGTTAAAGATGATAATCCGTATTCTAGGCTGGCTGCTACTGGCATTGAGCTGCAGTGCGCTGGCTGGCAAGGCAACCTCAGGCAAACAACACGACGCTGCCGTAGCCGCCCCTGACCGCTATGGCGCTGCTGTTGCCGAGCACGTCTTGCGCCGCGGCGGCAATGCTGTTGATGCGGCCATCGCCACCGCCTTTACTCTGGCCGTTACCTACCCTGAAGCGGGCAATATTGGCGGTGGCGGTTTTATGACTTTGTGGATTGACGGTAAGGGCTATTTTTTGGATTACCGCGAAACCGCTCCGGCCAAAGCAGATGCCGATATGTATCTGGATAGCGAGCAAGCGGTCATTAAAAACAAAAGCTTAATTGGCCATCAGGCCAGTGGCGTGCCCGGCACCGTGATGGGCCTGTGGCAGGCGCATCAACGCTTTGGCAGCCTGCCCTGGGCGGAACTGCTGCAACCGGCCATCGATTATGCCACACAGGGTTTTGTCGTGTCGGATAAGCAGTTTTTGTATTATGACAATATTCTCAGCCGCTTTGCCGGTAAAACCAATTTTGCTGATTACTTCGCTCAAATGCAGCCGGGCAGCACCTTTTTGCAGCCGGAACTGGCCGCCACCTTAGGCCGCATAGCCAAAGAGGGCCAGGCCGATTTTTATCAGGGCGACACCGCTAAATTGATAGTAGCTGAAATGCAGCGTGGCAAGGGCCTGATCAGCCTGGATGATTTAGCCAATTATCAAGCCATCTGGCGCGAGCCCATTTTGTTTGACTGGCAAGGCTATCAGCTGTTAACTGTGGCCCCGCCCAGCTCAGGTGGCATCGCCCTTAGCCAGTTACTGGCACTCAAACAGCGCCGGGCCGCTGATTTTGCCAATGTCAGCTTAAACAGTGCCCGGTACGTGCATCTGATGGCCGAAATTGCCAAACGGGTGTTTGCCGATCGCGCGGATTATTTAGGGGACCCGGATTTTAGCCCGGTACCACAGCAGCAATTGCTGCACAGCGATTATCTGGATAAACGCGCTGCGCAAATTAATGCCAACGCCATATCGCCAACGGCCTCAGTAAAACCCGGCCTGGAAAGCCATCAAACCACCCACTTTTCTATACTCGATAAACACGGCAATGCAGTATCCAATACCTACACCCTTAATCTGGATTATGGCAGTGGCGTGGTGGTCAGTGGTGCCGGATTTTTACTGAATAACGAAATGGATGATTTTTCAGTGAAAGCCGGCGTACCCAATGCCTTTGGTGTGGTAGGCAGCAGTGCCAATGCCATAGCACCGGGAAAAAGAATGCTGTCGTCTATGACACCCAGCATATTGCTCAAAGACGGCAAGGTCGTACTGGTGATTGGCACCCCGGGTGGCTCAACGATTTTCACCTCTATTTTTCAGGTGATCAGCAACCTGTATGACTTTGAACTGCCTTTGGCCGAAGCTATAGCCGCCGCCCGCTTTCACCATCAGTTATTACCTGAAAACCAAATAAACATGGAGCCATACCAACTGCTGCCTACTGATGTACAACAGGCCTTGACGGCTAAAGGCTATAGCTTTCATCAGCAGCGCTGGGCGTTGGGTGATATTCAGGCCATACAAGTCATTGACGGTAAAGTGCAGGCCCAGTCGGATCCCCGCCATCGCGGTGTGGCAACCGTGATCACTCAGCACTAGCTCATTTCGGTTCTGTAAACTTTAGCAGCCGCATTAAGGTCTACTCTATCCTACACTTAATGCTGCTGGCCGCTGCCACCGCGACCTGGCGGGCGTTTTGCTGTAAAGTCAGCATTTTATCCGGTTTATTGCCAAAAATTCCCTGTAAACTAGGGAAAAGCATGGCAATTTAGCCAGCACATTCTGCTGCATTTTGATTAGTATGCACGTCTTAATGAGCGCCCGACAAGCCACTCATGCATGAACAACACACCACCACTTTGTGAAGGGTTACTTATGTTATTTACCGGTAATTTAACAGCGACATGTCCACTGAGACAAAAAATCCGCGATTATTATCGCATCGATGAAAATCAGGTGATTGATCATATCTTACCTTTAGCAGAAGTGGGCGTGAAAGCACGAAGCCGGGCCTGGGAGCGGGCACGGCAAATCGTGTTGAATATCCGCCGCGATCAGGATGGTCAGGGGGGTGTTGATGCACTGTTAAACGAGTTCTCACTGTCCAGCGAAGAAGGCGTGGTACTGATGTGTCTGGCTGAAGCTTTATTGCGGGTGCCGGATAAAAAAACTCAGGAGCTGTTGATCCGCGATAAGCTGGCAAAGGGTGACTGGAGCGCGCACTTAGGCAGCAGTGACTCCTTATTTGTTAATGCCTCCTCCTGGGGCCTGCTTATCACCGGCAAGATGGTGAACTACACCGATAAAAACAAAGCCGAACAGTTTGGTGTGCTGAAAAAAACTATAGGTCGCCTGGGCGAGCCGGTTATTCGTAAATCGGTAAACTTTGCCATGAAAATTATGGGCAAACAGTTTGTTATGGGCACCACCATAGATGATGCTATTGAACGCGCCGCGGAAAAAGAGCAAAAAGGCTATGTGTACTCTTACGACATGCTGGGCGAAGGTGCCCGCACCATGGCCGATGCCGAGCGTTATTATCAAAGCTATTTAACCGCTATTCATGCCATCGGCAAAGCTGCCAAAGGCCGTGGCCCGATTAAAAGCCCGGGTATTTCGGTTAAGTTATCGGCTATTCACCCGCGCTATGAATTCAGCCACCGTGACCGGGTGATGAGCGAACTGCTGCCCAAGCTGAAAGCCCTGGTACTGGTTGCAAAAAGTTATGACATTGGTTTTACCATCGATGCCGAAGAAGCGGATCGCTTGGATATGTCATTGGATATTATTGAAGCGATTTTCAGTGATGATGAGCTGGGCGACTGGAGTGGCTTTGGTTTAGCGGTGCAGGCCTATCAGAAACGTGCCATCTTCGTTATTGAGTGGCTGACACAATTAGCCCGTAAAGTGGGCCGGCAGTTAATGGTGCGCCTGGTTAAAGGCGCTTACTGGGATACCGAAATTAAAACCACCCAGCAGGATGGGTTGGCTCATTACCCGGTATTTACCCGCAAGGCCTCAACCGATGTATCTTACAAAGCCTGCGCTATTAAGTTATTAGAAGCGCGCGATTGTATTTACCCGCAATTTGCCACTCACAATGCCTACACCGCCGCCACCATTTTAGAAGTGGCCAAAGGCGATAACAGCGGTTTTGAGTTTCAGCGTTTACATGGCATGGGCGAATCGTTGTTTGATCAAATTGTTACTGAAGAAAAAATTCAGTGCCGGGTTTATGCCCCTGTTGGCGAGCATGAAAACCTGCTGGCTTATCTGGTTCGCCGCCTGCTGGAAAACGGCGCTAACTCGTCTTTTGTCAATGCCATTGTTGACACCTCTAAGCCGGTAGAAGAACTGCTGCCGGATCCGGTGGAAACCCTGCAGGGCCTGCGCAATAAATTTAACACCCAGATTAAAATGCCAATTGAGCTGTTTGGCGCCGAGCGCGCGAATTCACGCGGCCTGGATTTAACCGACATTAATCTGTTAACGCCATTTAAAGCCAACTTAGACCGCTGGTTTAATGAGCACAAACTTGACCCTGCTCAACTGCCTGCAGGTGCCCAGCCGGTGAAAAACCCGGCTAATCACCAGGAAATCATTGGCCATATCAGCTTGCAAAACGCGGAGCAAATGCAGCAGTTGCTGGATAACGCCGATAAGGCCTTTGCCAGCTGGTCACAAACTGACATTAGCGAGCGCAGCAACTTACTGCGCCGGGTCGCCGACATTTTAGAGCGGCACCATGATGAACTGGTGGCACTCTGTATTAAAGAAGCCGGCAAGGTAGCGCAAGATGGTATTGACGAAGTACGTGAAGCAGTCGATTTTTGCCGTTATTACGCGGCCCGGGCGGAAGAGCTGGCTAAGGACGAGCGTTTTGAGCCGCGCGGTGTCATTTTATGTATCAGCCCGTGGAATTTCCCGCTGGCGATATTCCTAGGTCAGGTCGCAGCGGCTATCGTCACCGGCAATACTGTTATTGCTAAACCGGCCGAGCAAACCAGCCTGATTGCGCTGCGTACTATTGAGCTGATGCACATTGTGGGTTTACCTGAACATGTAGTGCAGCCTGTGCTGGCCCGTGGCAGCGAAGTGGGCAAGGTTATCGTGCCAGATGCGCGTATTCAGGCGGTGATGTTTACCGGCTCTACCGAAACCGGCACGCTGATTTCACAAACCCTGGCGAACCGTAACGATATTCAGGTCCCCTTGATTGCCGAAACCGGTGGCCAGAACTGTATGATTGTTGACTCCACCGCCCTGCCTGAGCAGGTAGTAGATGATGTCATCAGCTCTGGCTTTCAAAGTGCCGGCCAGCGCTGCTCAGCGCTAAGGGTACTGTTTATTCAGGACGATGTGG
This sequence comes from Arsukibacterium sp., assembly GCF_036735525.1. Taxonomy (NCBI): domain Bacteria; kingdom Pseudomonadati; phylum Pseudomonadota; class Gammaproteobacteria; order Chromatiales; family Chromatiaceae; genus Arsukibacterium; species Arsukibacterium sp. The sequence goes on from NZ_DAINOE010000088.1 coordinate 9,275, forward strand.
CCGATGGCATTATTGCCATGCTAAAAGGCGCCTTAGCCGAGCTGCATGTCGGCGATCCGGCCTTGTTAAGCACGGATATCGGCCCGGTAATAGATGAAAAGGCGCTGCAAAACCTGCAGCAACATGTGGAATACTTAAAAGATAAAGCCACTTTGCATTATCAGTGTGCTATTCCGGATAACAGTACCCACGGCGCTTATTTCTTTGCCCCGCGTTTATACGAAATTAAAGATTTGTCGGTATTAAAACGCGAAGTGTTTGGCCCTTGTGTGCATATTATCCGCTTTAAGGCTGAGCAACTGGATCAGGTGATTGATCAAATCAATGGCACCGGCTTTGGCTTAACCATGGGTATTCACTCGCGTATTGAAGAGCGCTGTGAGTATCTGGCCAAGATGTCACGTGCCGGTAATGTGTATATCAACCGCAATATGATAGGTGCCGTAGTTGGCGCTCAGCCCTTTGGCGGTCGCGGTTTATCTGGCACTGGCCCCAAAGCCGGTGGCCCGAATTATCTGCTCCGGCTGGTTAAAGAAAAAGCCTCACCAGAAAACGTACAAATGACTAACCTAAGCCCGGACGAGCTGGATATGCACCACACTGCAGATGCCGACGCCGAAGTGCAACAGTTAATGGCCAACTCACTGCGTGATGAAAAAATCTGGCGGGCTACAGCGTTAAATAACCGGGTGTCAGCGGTACGTCAATTATTAGCCAGAATAGCCACAGTGGATATTATTGACGAGCTGGCCGATGACTTAGGCTCAACGCTGGCCGATGCGCGGGCTCAGCTGAACCGGCTGGAAAAGCATATGCGTCACTTTAAAACCCTGCCAGGGCCAACCGGTGAATCTAACACCCTGCACTATGAGCCGCGTGGCTGTGTGGTTTGTTATGCCGATAAGAGCACCTCGTTTAACTTCTGGGCTATTTCTATTATTACCGCGCTGGCTGCCGGTAATACGGTCATTACCGTAGCATCAGAACTGTTTTATAACGAAGCCCTGGCGTTTCGTGATAAGTTTTTAGCCACCGGCGTAGCTAAGGGTGTGTTTCAGGTGGCCAAGCCCAATCAGCTGCAGGCCATTTTAGCCCATCCGCACCTGGCTGGCGCTGTAGTGGCCGCCCGCTCGTCGCGCTTAGGTTATTTCAGTCAGCAACTGGCGAAGCGTCAGGGGGCCATTTTACCGGTGATCAGTGCCGAGTATTACGATACCCTGCTAAAACGCTTAATCACTGAGAAAACCATCAGTATCGATACCACAGCCTCAGGCGGTAATACTTCGCTGATGACCATGGTTGAAGAAGATGATGAGTCTTAATTAGCTTAGGCACTCCCAAAAAGCCAGTATTGATTACTGGCTTTTTTATTGGCTCAGTTAGCCCTTGTTTTGCATAACTTTATGCGTACTTAAACTGCGCCCGCTTGCACCACTCGTTATTGCAATATTGGATAAAAACGTGTTGATTTACGTTAGGTTGTTGGATAGTGTTATTTCATTTACAAAAAATAAAAGGGAATTGACACGGTTTGAAAGCGTGTACGTTCCAAATTATTAAGCTGTTATGAACCTTCTTTAGCCAAGCTTAAACCGCCCATATGAGAACTATGAAAACGAAACACTTCTATTTTGCATCAATAGCCATACTCTCCATTTACTTGATATGGGTATGGTTTTTTAGTTCTGATTACTCAACTGTGCCTCATACGGTCAGGCAAGCATGGTTTAATCAAGATATGTCTTACTGGTTATTCCAAACGTATGGTGCTTATGTTAATTGATGAAGCACAGGCAGATTTGGGTGCTAAGACAATAACCTTGGCTGTTTTTGAGCATAATATTGTTGCTTTGAATTTATACAACTCATTGAGTTTTCAAAGTGTTGCAAAGGAGCTATTTAAGTTCCCCGGCAATAATGATCCTTGGCAGTTAATTAGAATGGAGAAAAGGTTATAACAAACGCCACCAAAACGCCGGTCTGCGGCTCGACACGCAACAAGTTGCTCGCGTGTTTGGCGAGCGTTAAGCCGTATTATGAAAAGTCTTACTGATCTGGGCGCTCTGGATGCCCGGTTGATTTTGTTGTTCATTATGGGGCCTCCCTTTGGGGCAGCTCATTTAGCATTTAATGACAATTTAGTTTTGTCACTAGTAGTCTTTTGGGTTTGGTTAGCAGCTTGTTTTCCTCTGATGCATTGGCTGAATCGCAAAGGCTGGGCTCGTAAAAGATACGTCTTATTAATGATATTAATAATGTCATGCTTTTATGGAGTAGCTTTATATGTGTGAGCAGCCACTTAACAAGCGCGCATCGCTCTCGTTGGTCACTGGGACGTCAAACCCGCTGGCGCTTTTTCGGCCCCTGTGCTTTGAGTTATATTTAAAGGAGATTTTGTGAAGCATTCTATGATTTTGCTGGTTTCAGCATTTTTTCTAATTAGTTGTCAATCAACAACAAAAGAGGCTTCGCCAGAAAAGGTTGTACATTCTAATGAAGAGCTATCTTTAGAAGAATTTTGCAAACTGCACGCATGCCGTCAAAATAAACATGTTAAATTTAAAACAGATAACGGGCTTATTGATGAAATGCTCCCGCTGTATTGGCCTGCAGCTCAAGGCAATCAAATTTCTATTCTTCCTGGTGATGAATTGCTGATCGAGGCTGAGGTGTTAGAAGGAAACCGCCTCGGGAATTTCAAGCAAGTTGCTGAAATACAAAACCCTGAGAAAACTATCAGATTCTCGTTTACTCAAATGGACTCTGGTATAGGCATGATGCTGTCAGTAAAAAACCCTTTCCCGTTCAATATTAAATACCATTTGAATATGATCGATTTTTCGGGCAAGCCGCATCAAACCAGCAGTTGCCCAGTAAGAGCTAACATTTCTGTTTATGAAATGTGGCCCCACCCTATACCCGAATTAATGTTAACCAACATGCATATTCAAAAAGGCAGTGATTCAATGGCATGTATATATTAAGGTTTAACAAACTAAGTCAGCAGACGCTTAACAGCGCGCACTTACTCTGAGCGTTATCTGTTGGAGGTTTATGTGAAACAAAGTATCTGGAGCAGCAACTATCTGCAAGTGCCCGTTGTCTTTTTCGGAATTTTGGGAGTCA
>NZ_DAINOE010000089.1:0-12032 GCF_036735525.1 Arsukibacterium sp.
TGACCCGTTTACTGCGCCAGGGCAAACAGCCCCTCATTCTGGTGGATTGGAGCAAGAGCCATGGTTGCTGGTATCGTCACTACCCAATTGCTTTAACTATACAACGAAAGTTGCTAAATGTTATGGCAAGCGCATGCAGATAGAAGAAAGCTTCCGTGACCAGAAAAGCCAGACTTACGGCCTTGGCAGCAATGCCCACGGCACTTACAAGCGAGAACGACTGGAAGTACTGTTGCTGCTGGCTGAGTTAGCTAATTGGCTACATTACATGATTGGGCTGGCAGCAGAAATGGCCAGGATGCGCTTACGGTTCCAGGAGAACAGCATTAAACACCGGCGGGTATTATCGTTTAACTCCCTGGGTCGGCGGCTATGCAAGGTAGCAAAGTTAGGGGTAACTATTGAGCAGATCCAAGCTGCAATAAGGCAAATCATGCTCTGGGCAGTAGAGTCAGACTGGGCAGTAATCAAAATGGAAAAGAGCTGATACTATGGCCAAATTCGTGGGGATCCCTTAGGTATCTTTCATTGCTTTATCAATGGCTTGTTGAATATGTTCTGGAGTGTATCCAAAAAACGTCATTTCCAATAAACAATGCGCTGCAATTTCAGGAGCACTGAATCCGGCTTTGAAATCAGCTGAGATTTGCATGCCTAACCATTCTTGCCAATTAGTTGCACTCAGGTTGTACCTGGCAAGTGCCCGTTCATTCTCAGGCAGACTATCCTGATAATCAAAGAAACTGCCATCCATACCAAAAATATAGACAGCGTTTTCGCCAGATATTACGTTTGCATAAATACCCATAGTCGATTGCACTGGTTGCAGCGTTTGCAACAACCGAAATGCGGATTCAAGCCGACCTAGCTGGTTTAAGTTATTCGAAAGATGCGGCTGTAAGACCAGGCAAATATCTTGCCACTGTAATGGCAAAATTATGTCAGACAATTGCATGTCGCATTCCTTTGTATACCGAACATAAAGCACCTGATTTTACATTTCTTGTTAATTAGAATATAACCCAGAACGACAAATACTGTATCGCGAAGCCGATATAGGGCTGAGTAAAGTACAGCAGGCAGCGGCCAGTTTGCTTTAAATAAAGACCCAGACTGCAGTGTTTGTGGCGCCGGCTAACGCAGCTGCTGCTTTCACCCGCGGTTACAGATACGATAGAACCTGTAACCTGCAAAACGGAAATATACAGATGCCTGAAGCTATAGCAGAACATGCGCAACAAAAAACCATACAACAAAAAATCGGCAATATTGCGCTGCTGGTTGCTGACTACAATGAGGCTATTGAGTTTTATACTAAAAAGCTGCAGTTTACTTTGGTAGTCGATACTGATTTAGGGAACGGTAAACGCTGGGTAGAGATTGCACCGCCAAATTCTACAGGCAGCCACATATTGTTAGCCAAAGCCAGCACACCGCAGCAGCAATCCGCTGTTGGTAATCAAACCGGCGGCCGGGTATTTCTGTTTTTGCACACTAACGATTTCTGGCGCGATTACTACGACATGCAGGCTAAAGGGGTTGAGTTTAACGAACAGCCCAGAAAAGAAGATTACGGCACTGTGGCTGTATTTCAGGATTTATACGGCAATAAATGGGATCTACTTCAGTTGAACCAGCAGTACAGCAGTGACTGACAGTGAAGTGCTGATAAGCATGCAACATATCTGTTCGCATCTGGCTTAGCCGTTTTTCCAAGGCTTTACCTGATATGGCATCATCGCAAAGATGCTAGCTTCTAGTTGCCGCTGTTTGGTCATGACATTAATGTGACCGATTTTGTTGCTTATGTAACATAAAATATAGGGTTACAACCGCCTCGGTGCTTGCGGCAATATATCACTATGTACCATTTGTAGTAGCTTGTAGGCATCGCCTAAATCACAGCTTTCATGGTCGCGTTTTTTATAACCCAGTGTGGTCAGTTCAATATGCCAGGTGGGCACCACATCTACACTGGCCAGGGTGTGTTTTACGCAGTTAAGAGGGCAGCCGTCTACGGCCAGAATAGGCCGGCCCGACTGAGCAATGTTTACCAGTTGTTTGTCTTTAGCGCCCACTGCGACAATACAGGACATTTGCGCTGAGCCTTCCTGGTCAAGTACCACGGCAAGATCATTGGCCAGCTGCGCAACATTAGAGGAGCCCGAGCAAGAATAGACTAAAGGCGTGTCGTTAGATTCAGTGTTCATACCAGGCTGCCCCTGTTTAGTAGAGTAGTCAAACTATGTATTCAGTGTAGAGACCATGGCGATATGCGACTTGATATAAATCAATGCAGTGAAGCACAGCGGTAAAAAGTACAAATTTGTTTGACAGCAGAGGATCAGAGCCTTTACCTGACTTGAGTAATCACGGCTTAAACTGCTTGTTACATCAACAGGCAGCTAAGTCCACAAAGGGTAATAAAGCTGCGACAGATCAATATAGTGTGCTGCGCTAAGTCTTAGAATAGCAGTGGGGTCATGCCTTGCTTTTTGCAGTTTGTTAACAAACTGCAAAAAGCAAGGCATGACCCCCAGACAATACCGTGTCATAAAGAGGTTAGCATGCAAACAATCCAGTGGGATCCGAAGTTAATCGGTAAATACAATATAAATGGTCCGCGTTATACTTCGTACCCGACAGCGTTGGCATTGAGCACTGATTTTGATCGCAGCTGCATTCGCACTGCTATAGAGCAAAGTGCAAACGAGCTTAGTCTGTATTTGCATATCCCGTTTTGCCACAAGCTTTGTTATTACTGCGGTTGCAATAAAGTGGTGACCCGTCATCAGCATAAAGCCGATATCTACCTGGATGCGTTGGCGCAGGAAATGGCACTCTATGCTCCTCTGTTGAAAAACAAAAAGATTAATCAGCTGCATTTGGGCGGTGGTACGCCCACCTTTTTAACCGAAGTTCAGCTAAGCCGCTTAATGGTCTTGTTACAGCATAACTTTTCTATTAATACTGAGGCTGAAATCAGTATCGAGATTGACCCACGCAGCTGCAGCGATAATAAGTTAAGGCATTTACGCACGCTGGGGTTTAACCGGGTAAGTTTCGGGGTGCAGGATTTAGATGAAAAAGTTCAAATTGCCATTAACCGGCTGCAGGATACTGATTTAATTCGCCACCAGGTGGCGCTGAGTCGCGAGCTTGGTTTCAGCTCTATTAACCTGGATTTAATTTACGGTCTGCCATTTCAGCAACCAGACAGTTTTGCTGAGACGGTCGATGAAATTATCCGGCTTAACCCCGACCGAATATCACTATTCAGCTATGCCCATATCCCCGAGCGTTTTGCTGCCCAACGTAAAATAGCCAATAGTAGCCTGCCTGATGCGCCATTAAAGCTGGCATTGATGCAGTTGGCGATTGAGCGTTTTGTTACTGCCGGTTATCAGTTTATCGGTATGGACCACTTTGCCAGGCCAGATGATGCCCTAGCCAAAGCGCAGCAGGCTGGTAAGCTGCAGCGCAACTTTCAGGGGTATACCACTGCGGGGCAAGATGCGCTGATTGGCCTGGGGGTATCCAGCATTAGCCAGGTAAGTGGCGTGCTGTGGCAAAACAGTAAAGAGTTAGCTGCATATTATGCTGCAACCCATGCCTCTCATTTACCGGTAGAGCGTGGTTTTAGCTTAAATACCGATGATAAAATCCGCGCAGCGCTGATCAGCCAGTTAATCTGCCATTTTGAATTAGATATTGAGGCGTTTTGCCAGCAATGGCAGCTGGACGGCTTCTGGCACTATTTTGCCGAAGCATTAGACCAGCTGCAGCCTTTTATGGAAGACGGCCTGGTAGAAGTTTACGCTGAACGGATTATCGTCACCGACAGCGGCCGGCTCTGGGTTCGCAGTATCTGTGCCTGCTTTGATGCCTATTTATCCCAGGGCCAGCAGCGCTATTCAAAAGTGGTGTAGTTATACAGAGTGTTGCGACAGATCAAAGCCTATGGCTGCATGAGCGTTAAAATAGCCGCCATTTTGCAATAGCTCGAGCAGACCCTATGTTAAAACCCGAACTACTGTCACCCGCCGGCAGTTTAAAAGCGATGCGTCTGGCTTTTGCCTACGGCGCAGATGCGGTGTATGCCGGCCAGCCTCGTTACAGCCTGCGGGTGCGTAATAATGAATTTGACTTAGCCAGCCTGGCTACCGGCATCAGCGAGGCGCACGCGCTGGGTAAAAAATTTTATGTAGTAGTGAATATTGCGCCGCATAACAGCAAGCTGCAAAGCATTGTTAGTGATATGACGCCGGTGGTGGCGCTAAACCCCGATGCATTTATCGTCTCTGATCCTGGCGTGGTGTATTTATGGCGCCAGCACTTCCCACAATTGCCACTGCACTTATCGGTGCAGGCCAATACGGTAAACTGGGCGGCAGTTAAATTCTGGCAGGCGCAGGGCGTTGAGCGGGTTATTCTCTCGCGCGAACTGGCGGTAGAGGAAATCGCGGACATTCGCCGAGAAGTACCAGATATGGAGCTGGAAGTCTTTGTGCATGGCGCGCTCTGTATGGCCTATTCCGGCCGCTGCCTGTTATCGGGCTATATCAATAAACGTGACCCGAATCAGGGCGCTTGTACCAACAGTTGCCGTTGGCCTTATCAGGTGCATGCTGCCACCGAGGATGAAGTAGGGCAGTTTCAGCCGATAAGCACGCCAGCACTGCTGGAAGAGCAGGGACGCCCGGGCGAGTTGATGGCCATTGATGAAGACTTACACGGCACTTATATTTTAAACTCGAAAGACTTACGGGCTATTGAGCATGTGCCGGCGCTGACCGCCATGGGCGTGCATTCGTTAAAAATAGAAGGGCGCACCAAGTCACCCTATTATGTGGCGCGCACCGCTCAGGTATACCGGCAGGCCATTGATGATGCCTCGGCAGGCAAAGCCTTTAACGCCAATTTACTTGGCGAGCTAGACGGCATGGCCAACCGCGGTTTTACCGAAGGTTTTTTAAGGCGGCATAAACCACAAGACACCCAAAACTACGCCACCAGCCACAGTGCCGGCGAGCAACTCTTAGTTGGCGAGTTTATTGGCGAGCAGGACAGCGAAGGCTTTGCGCTGGTTGAGGTGAAAAACCAGTTTGCCGTGGGCGATAGCCTGATCTTAATGTCACCGCAGGGTAATCGATGTTTTACGTTACAAGAACTGCGCGATAAGCAACACAACACTATCTTGCTGGCACCCGGTGCTTGTTATCAGCTTAAGGTTAAGCTACCGATACAGCAAAAGCTTAGCTTTGCTATGTTGCTAAAGCAGCTGCCAGCACAGCAGCTTGCAGTCATTGATGCCGCTGCGGTAGGTTAAGCATGCCAGTGGTAATTGAAGCGAGCTGTATTAACTGCGATATGTGTGTACCCGAGTGTCCGAATGATGCCATCAGTATGGCTAGCCAACATTACCAGGTAGACCCACTGCTGTGCACTGAGTGTATTGGCTATTATGACAAACCAACCTGTATTGCCGTATGCCCGATAGACTGTATTGAGCTCTTGGCATAAACCGTTCGCGGTTTTGCTTTGTTACTGGTTGCCATCGGGTTGTGAACATAGCAGTATGGTTTACCCTGTCATTGTTGCAGAGCATTCAAATGAAAAAGGCTATGGGCTGGATTGCCTGGTTTACTGTGTTGTTAAGCTGGGGCTGTATCGGTGGTGCTACGTCAGGGCACAATACTGCTGCCAAGCTGTTACGGGCGGAATATCAAAGCACTATCGATAATAGCGCCCGGCAGTATTTTGTTTATTTACCCGCGGGCTATCAGGACAATACCGATAAAAAATGGCCGGTACTGCTGTTTTTGCACGGCAATGGCGAGCGGGGTAATGGCCAGGATGAGCTGGATTACACCTTAATTCATGGCCCCTTATATGAAGCCTGGATACAAAAGCGCGACCTGCCGTTTATTATCGTAGTACCGCAACTGCATATGTTTAACATGGGCCAGCTGCCGTATATTGCCAACCGTTCACCGGCGGATATTCCCAAACGTTTATTGGCTGGTGTCCCGCCACGACCAGACATGTTTCCCTCCGTCAAACCCATAGTACCGGCCGAACCGGTGGCTGATATGAGCGCTGTGCCGCCCCTGTTACCTGATGGTTGGGAGCGGGCAGAGCAGGACTTGCTGGCTATATTGCAAAATGTCCAGGCCAACTACCATACCGACGCCAGTCGCTTATATTTAACCGGCATCAGTTATGGTGGTTTTGGTAGCTGGTTTATGGCCAGTCGGCACCCGCAGTTATTTGCCGCTTTCGCCCCGGTCGTAGGCTGGGGCCATCCCGATTTAATGCCGCCAATTGCCAAGGCGCAAACGCCGCTGTGGGTGTTCGCTGCCGGGCGCGATTCGGCCATTAATAAGAACTACTTTTACCCCGGCATAGAAACCCTGCGCCAACTGGGGCATGACAAGGTGCGCTTTAGTATGCTGGAGCAGGCCGAACACGATGCCTGGCGCCAGGTATATGCCGGAGAGGATGTGTATCACTGGCTGCTGGCACAGCAAAAACCAGTGGCCGATACGGCTATTACTGTGTTCGACCAGGTGCACGTGTTACCGATGGACTCTGACAAGCTATTGCGCAATCAACGGGTGCTGGTGCAGGGTGACCGTATTATTGCCGTAGGGCCGGCAGCTGAGCTGGCGCTGCCAGACGGTGCTACTTTAATTGACGGCGCTGGCCGTTACTTAATGCCGGGTTTGGCTGAGATGCATGGCCATGTGCCGCCGCTGGCCGATTTCAGCGGCATGCCGGCGCGTTATCTCGATGATGTGTTAACGCTGTATCTGGCCGGTGGCGTGACCACAGTGCGCGGCATGCTGGGCCATGATCAGCAATTACGCTTAAAACAGGATATCGCCAGCGGCAAACGGCTGGGGCCAACGCTGTATCTTGCTGGGCCCAGTTTTAATCAGCATAAGGTGACAACAGCAGAGCAAGCCCGGGAGCGTGTGCGCCAGCATAAACAACAGGGCTGGGATTTACTGAAAATTCACCCGGGTTTGAGCCTAGCGCAGTATCAGGCGATAGCCGCTGAAGCGAAACAGCAAGGCATCGACTTTGCCGGTCATGTACCAGAAGCGGTAGGTATTGAGCAGGCGATTTTGCTCGGTAGCCGTACTATTGATCATCTTGATGGCTATATGGCAGCCCTTGGCGGTTTTGATAAAGTGCTGACCGCTGCCGATATGGCGCCTTTGGTGGCGCTGAGCAAGCAACATAATGTGGCGGTAGTGCCAACACAGGCACTGTGGCGAACCATTATCGGTGCTTCGGATCTCGCACAGCTGCTACGCTACGATGAGCTTAAATATATGCCGGCCGGGGTGTTGGCCGGCTGGCAACGTTATCTGCAACAACCCGGTGGTGCTTATTACAGTGGCAAAACGGCGGCGTTGCATGCACAGAACCGCCAGCTGTTACTGCGTGAGTTACATAACGCCGGTGTCACTATTTTAATGGGCACCGATGCGCCGCAGTTATACAGTGTACCTGGCCTGTCGCTACGCCGTGAGTTACCGGAAATGGCGGCTGCAGGCATCAGTAATTATGACATTTTGCGCAGTGGCACTGTGCTGGTCGGCGAGTACTTTGCTGATAAAGACCGCTTTGGCCAGGTAAAAGCCGGCCAGCGCGCCGACTTACTGCTACTTGACGCTAACCCGTTGCAGGATTTAACCGCGCTGTATCACCCGGCCGGGGTCATGGTGCGCGGACAGTGGCTTAACCGGGCAACGCTGGACAGTAAGCTGGCCGATATCGCCGCAGCGCGGCTGGCCGAGAATCAACCATAGGCGTGCGTCGATGCAGACAATCAAAGAACATGATGAACGCATCCTTAACTGCTGAATGACCTTGCCAAATGCTGCAAGATGGAGAAAATTAAGCGGTGATTATTCGCCGTGGTATGAAGCTTCATCATAAGAGAGAATGCTGAGGCAAGCACACAGCTAAAAACAAAAACGCCGCCAGCGTATTAAGCTTGGCGGCGTTGTTGTTTGAATATATTGGTGCGTCCTAGTGGACTCGAACCACCGACCCCTACCATGTCAAGGTAGTGCTCTAACCAGCTGAGCTAAGGACGCACACTTTGGTTGCTGGCCTTTTTGTATATGGCTGACAACGGCGGGTATGTTATTGCGCCTGTTGCTACTTGGCAAGTGTTTTTGTTGTTTAGCCCCGCGTTTGCCTGATTTTTAGCCTGCCTGAGGAGCGGTGAGGCCAACAGGGCATTGCTGGTTAAGCTGCTGATACCAATTTACGTGCTGCAAAATGCTCTGGCGTAGCTCAGTGGCGCTGTGGCTGTAACGCTGCTCGAGGCTGGGGTAGAGCGCACTGTGCTGGTACAGCGTGGCAATAAGCGGCCAGATTTCTTGCTGGTAAAAGCTCAGTTGCGCCAGGTAGGCTTGCACCTCGCCGATAAAGTATTTGTGAAACACAGTCGTTAATATGTGTAGTTGTTCAGTACTGCGTTGTTGTGGGCACAGGCTTGCTGGCGCCACGCTGTGTAACGCCGGGTTCAGCACCGAAAACCAGGCCTGACTGTAGCGCAGGCTATATTGCAGTTGCGCTAAAAAATCATGGCGGTACAGGTTGGACAACGCCTGTTCAATATCCACCGTCAGCGTCTCAGACCAGTCTTGCGCGCGGATGGCTTGCTGCACATGCACTAGCTGCGACAAGGCACTCATAGTGTCGTGAAAGGCGTTTTGCTCTTTGCCCGTTAGCATACGGTGCTTGCCATGCCATTGTTGGCGCAGGGTATCATCGCCATACAGCATATTGTTTAATGCAGGTTCAATACTCTGCAGTTTTTGCTGGTAAATATCATCAAGTTGCTGTTGTAAAGCCGGCGGCCAGTCCTGAGCTAAGCATTGCTCCAGGCGCGCTAATAAACGCAGCTCATAATCCAGTTGTTTGCTCAGCGTAAACACCCGGCCCAGGCTGCTGTTACGCTCGGCGATAAGCTGATCCAAAGCGCACTGCCGGGTGGCCAGTGCATCAGTAATATCCAGACGAATATCAGGCAGGCTTTGCTGTAGCTCGCTGCGTGCCGGCAGCGGTATGACGCGGCTGGGCATAGTATTATCAACATCAAGCGCCAGCACCCGGCTGAGTCTGGCCTGATAATCCTGCAACTGCGCCTTGCCGGCGCCATCACTACAGGCGGTTAAACTAAGGAGTATAAGCAGGCTGAGCCAAGGCTTCATGTTCAATCCTGTTTAAGTGCTGTCGTAAAATAATGGCTAAACACAGTGCTGCGGTGCTTAAGCCAATAATAATACCAATCCAGAAACCGTGTGCGCCCATCGGCTCAACTATCCAGTCGGTTAAGCCTAATACGGCGCCTAAACCAAAACCGATTGGCCAATAGGCAATAAGGGTAATGTAAAACACCGGCTTGGTGATCTTCATACCACGCAAGGCACAGGCTGACACCACCTGAATCGCATCAGATAACTGATAAAAACAGGCCAGAATAAGCAATGAGCTGGCCAGCGCGATAACCGCCGGATCTGCAGTATAAAGCGCGGCCACATACCCGCGCATCACATAGGTAAAACAGGCAATAACAAAGGACATGGCAATAGCCAGAATAATGGCAGTAGACACCGCTTTTTTCAGCTCCCGGATATTTTGCTGGCCGACTAAATGGCCCACTCTAATGGTGGTGGCTAAACCAAAACTGAGCGGTAGCATAAACACCAGTGCACTGTAATTATTGGCCACCTGATGGCTGGCTACCACCAGCGGGCCAAGGTGCACCAGCGCCAGTGGGATACAGGCAAATAAGGTGACTTCAAAGAAAATCGAAAAGGCGATAGGGGTGCCCAGGCAAATGATGTACCAGATATCTTTTAGGTTAGCGCCAAGTTTTTTAGGCCACTGCCGGTAAGGGCGGGTGCTGCGGCTGCTCCAGCCGTAAATCAGCATGGCAATAAACATGGCACTAAATACCAGACTGGTGGCAATACCGCAGCCCACACCGCCCAGTGCCGGCATGCCCAGTTTGCCGTAAATAAAGATATAATTTGCCGGGATATTTACCAGCAAACCGACAAAGCTAATCCACATACTGGCCTTAGTATTGCCCAGGCCTTCAAATAAATTACGCAGCACTATGTAACCGGCCGCCGGGAACAGGCCATAGCTGACAAAATACAGATAATCGAGGGTTTTAGCTCTGAGCTCAGGTGCCATATTCAGCAAATCAATAGGGTAGTGAGCAAAGCGCATCAGCACAAACAGCAAAAGGGAGACCACTAAACCCAGATACATCGACTGCAGGGTAAAATGGCTTACCGGCTCATGTTGTTTACTGCCATAGTACTGCGCCACTATCGGCGTTAATGCCAGCAATAAACCTTGCATGGTCAGTACCACCGGCAACCATAAACCTGATGCTACCGCCAGTGCCGCCATATCGGTGGCATCAAAACGGCCGGCCATGATGGTATCAATCACATACATCAGCGTTTGCGTAAGCTGAGCTAACACTATAGGGCCGGTTAATTTTAAAATGGTTCTGGCTTCAAAGCGCGAAAAGGGTAACATATTGGCTTTCTTGTCGAGTTGTGCGCAATCACTGGCGCGCAATGTAGCACAACTGAGGTGATATGTTTACCGGAATAGTACAATGCACAGCACAGATCAGCCAGGTAACCGAGCAAGCCTATGGCCGCCGGCTAACCTTATCTTTAGGCACTGCTCATCTGAGTGGGGTTCAGCATGGCGCCAGCATTGCCATTAATGGCGTCTGTTTAACCGTCAGTGCCTTTGACCTTAGTGAGGGCAGTGTCAGTTTTGATGTGATAGCCGAAACCCTGGCCAAAACTAATCTGGGGCAATGGCAGGTGGGGGACTGGGTGAATGTGGAACGCTCGCTGAGCTTTGGCAGCGAAATCGGTGGTCATATTGTCTCTGGTCATGTGCAAACAATGGCCACCTTAACAGAGCTCAGTAATAACGAGACAGAGTGGCGGCTGCGCCTGACACTGGCACCCGGGTTTATGCGCTTTATTCTGGCTAAAGGTTTTGTCGCGGTAGAAGGTTGCAGCCTTACGGTAGGGGAAACCTATGCTGATGGCTTTAGCTTGTATTTAATTCCAGAGACTTTGCAACTGACCACCCTGGGGCAAAAGCAAGTTGGCGATACGCTTAATATCGAATGTGATCAGCAAACCATGGCCATAGTGCAGACGGTGGAGCGGCTGATGGCCGAGCGATACGCCAACTAACGCCATGTATAGCAAAACCTTTTGCAGGCTAAGAATATGCGTTAGTAATATTGCTCGTCTTCAGCGTCAACAAAAATCTGTACTTTATGATGCTGTATGTCTTTATGCACCACCAGATGGATTGGATTGCAGCAGTTGCTGCAATCTTCTATGTAGTCCTGATCTTCTTCGGTTACTTCAATTTGAACATGACAAGGATGGCCGCAAAACGGGCAATCGATGGTTTTATTGAGTAAGTCCATACCGCCTCCGTTGCATAGTGCTGCAGGGTGTTCAGGCTCAGGCTTTACTGGCACCGCCTAAACTGCGCCCGCCGTCTACGGCCAGGATCTGCCCGGTGATATAGGGCGCCTGCACTAAAAACAACAGGGTGTTGGCAATATCTTCAGCACTGCCTAAGCGCTGCAATGGCACCTGCGCCAGTACCGCATTTTTGTCCTGCTCAGCCAGTGGCTGTGCTGGCCATAAGATGGCACCCGGCGCTATGCCGTTCACTCTTATTGTAGGCGCTAATTCGCGTGCCAGCGACTTTGTCATCATGCCAAGTGCCGCCTTTGCCATGCAATACAGGCTATGCTCGGCCAGGGGTTTATCAGCATGAATGTCTACCATGTTGATAATGCAACCATTATGGCGGGCGAGTTCAGTGGCCAGTGCCTGAGATAAAAAATAGGGGGCTTTAACATTACTGCCAAATAAATCCTGCCACTGCCCGGTAGTGGCGGTAGTAAGCGGTGTGGGATAAAAAGAAGAGGCATTATTGACCAA
>NZ_DAINOE010000089.1:12042-12345 GCF_036735525.1 Arsukibacterium sp.
CCAATACATCCAGCCGGCCAAAGCAGGCCAGCACATCCTGTGCCAGGGCGGCAATAGCGGTATCGTCCGTTAAATTGGCGCTGACCATGGCCGCGCTGTTTGCCCTTTGCTGGTTAAGCTCAGCCACTAAGCTTTGCGCAGCCGTCTGTGATTGATGATAATGAACAATGACGTTATAGCCAGCCTGATGCAGTTTGCAAATCATATGCCGGCCCAGTCGTAACGCGCTGCCGGTGACCAGTGCCACCGGCGTGGAAATATCTGCCATAACAGCCTTGTTAGTTAAACAGTTGCTTCATCATC
>NZ_DAINOE010000090.1:0-11772 GCF_036735525.1 Arsukibacterium sp.
CGATTGTACCTACGTTTACGTGCGGTTTTACGCGTTCAAATTTAGCCTTAGCCATGTGTAGACCCTTCTATATTTAATTGCAGCCCGGCGCAATCACCGGACCATACTAATTGATTAGTGTGACTTACGTGCAGCGATAATCGCTTCAGTTACGTTATTTGGTGCTTCCTGATAATTCAGAGGCTCCATTGAGTAGGACGCACGGCCCTGACTCAGCGATCGCATGTTGGTTGCATAACCAAACATTTCTGATAACGGAACGTTGGCATCCACGATCTTGATACCACCAGGGGCATCTTCCATACCATTGATAATACCGCGGCGACGGTTTAAGTCACCTACTATATCACCCATGAAATCTTCAGGCGTCACCACTTCAACCTTCATAATAGGTTCAAGGATAACCGGCTTCGCTTGTAGCGCACCTTTTTTGAAGCCCATTGAAGCGGCGACTTTAAACGCCATTTCGTTGGAGTCAACATCATGGTATGAACCGTCAAAAACAGTGACTTTAACGTCGATCACCGGATAACCCGCTAATACGCCGTTCTTCATCTGCTCTTGAATACCTTTATCAATAGCCGGGATGTATTCTTTTGGAATTACACCACCCACTACTGCGTTGACGAATTCATACCCGGCGCCTTCTGGCTGGGGTTCGAGTTTCAGCCAACAATGACCAAACTGACCGCGACCACCTGACTGGCGGACAAACTTACCTTCTACTTCGGTAGCCTGACGCAGCGTTTCACGGTAAGACACCTGCGGTTTACCCACATTAGCCTCTACCTTAAATTCGCGACGCATCCGGTCAACGATAATATCTAAGTGTAATTCGCCCATACCTGAAATAATGGTCTGGCCGGTTTCTTCGTCAGTATGTACCCGGAAAGAAGGATCTTCAGCCGCCAGTTTACCCAGGGCTACACCCATCTTTTCCTGATCAGCCTTAGTTCTAGGCTCTACCGCGACAGAAATTACCGGCTCAGGAAACTCCATGCGCTCCAGAATAATAGTATTATTCTCATCACACAATGTGTCTCCGGTAGTGGTATCTTTTAAACCGATCGCCGCAGCGATATCACCGGCACGTACTTCTTTAATTTCTTCACGGGTATTGGCATGCATTTGTACCATGCGACCGATACGCTCTTTCTTCTGTTTAACTGAGTTGTAGACGGCTGAGCCGGCTTCAACCACACCAGAGTAAACACGAAAGAACGTTAAGCTACCGACAAAAGGATCGGTGGCAATTTTAAAAGCCAATGCTGAAAAAGGTTCAGCGTCATCTGAATGACGCTCGCCTTCAGTTTCATCTTCTAAAATACCGGTAATGGCTTTTACTTCAGTCGGAGAGGGCAAATATTCAATAACTGCATCCAACATCGCCTGAACGCCTTTATTTTTAAAGGCAGAGCCACACAATACTAATACTGCTTCGTTACGAAGAGTTAAGGCGCGAAGTGCAGCTTTAATCTCTTGCTCAGAGAACTCATCACCTTCAAGGTAACGTTCCATCAGTTCTTCGCTGGCTTCAGCAGCCGCTTCAATCAAATTCTGCCGCCATTCCTGGCACAACTCGAGCATGTCATCCGGGATGGCTTCATAGTTGAAGGTCATACCCTGATCTTCCATATTCCAGTTGATGGCTTTCATTTTGATCAAATCAACCACACCAGCAAAGTGATCTTCTGCACCAATAGGCAACTGAATAGGCACTATAGTGCTATTCAGTCGGGTCCGGGCTTGCTTAACCACCCGCAGGAAGTCAGCACCAGTCCGATCCATCTTGTTAACAAAAATCAGCCGTGGAACTTCGTACTTGTTAGCCTGCCGCCACACTGTTTCAGTTTGTGGCTGCACGCCTGATGAGCCGCACAACACCACGACAGCACCATCTAACACCCTAAGCGAACGTTCAACTTCAATGGTGAAGTCAACATGGCCCGGCGTATCAATAATATTGATTCGATGCTGATCAAATTGCGCGTTCATGCCCGCCCAAAACGTCGTGGTAGCAGCAGAAGTAATGGTAATACCACGCTCCTGCTCCTGCTCCATCCAGTCCATGGTCGCAGCGCCATCATGTACTTCACCAATCTTATGCGAACGACCGGTGTAAAATAGTACACGCTCTGTTGTCGTGGTTTTACCCGCGTCAACATGGGCACAGATACCTATGTTACGGTAGCGATCTATTGGGGTAGTACGTGCCACAATAGTGTCCTCTTCGTTAAGCTCGGCTTACCAGCGGAAGTGTGCGAACGCTTTGTTCGCTTCAGCCATACGGTGCACGTCTTCACGCTTCTTAACCGCAGAACCTTTGTTTTCGATGGCATCCAGCATTTCACCAGCTAAACGCTGAGCCATTGATTTTTCACCACGTTTACGGGCAGCTTCTACCAACCAACGCATAGCCAGAGCATTACGACGAACCTGACGAACTTCACATGGTACCTGATAGGTAGAACCACCTACACGGCGTGATTTTACTTCGACAGTTGGGCGAATGTTATCTAAGGCCACTTCGAACAGATCGATATGCTCTTTCTTCGACTTGGTAGCTGCGATATCTAATGCGCCGTATACAATTGATTCGGCTGTGGATTTTTTTCCGTCGACCATAACGACGTTTACAAACTTGGCAAGTAATTCACTTCCGAACTTAGGATCTGGAAGGATTTTACGTTGACCTATGACGCGTCTTCTTGGCATTCGTAACTCCGATTGCTTCAGGTGATTCCAAAACTTTTAATACATTAAAGAAAAAAAGTTGTTTAGTTTGGCCTTACTAACGGAGTACCGTTATTTCTTAGGCCGCTTTGCACCGTACTTAGAACGGGCTTGTTTACGATCTTTTACGCCTGCACAGTCTAAGGTGCCGCGTACGGTGTGGTAACGCACACCTGGAAGGTCTTTTACCCGGCCACCGCGAATAAGCACAACACTGTGCTCTTGCAGGTTATGGCCTTCACCACCGATATAAGAAGAAACTTCGAATCCGTTAGTTAAACGAACACGGCATACCTTACGTAATGCTGAGTTTGGCTTCTTAGGTGTAGTGGTGTATACACGGGTACAAACACCACGCTTCTGCGGGCAAGCTTCAAGCGCCGGAACGGTGCTCTTGGCTACCTTCTGGCTGCGCGGCTTACGCACTAGCTGGTTGATTGTTGCCATTAAATACTCCTGGTTAATATATACCCAATAAACGTGGAAATTCCGCACCCCAAAATTGAGGTCGCGGAATTCTAATGGTCAAGGTTTGACCTGTCAAGCTACAATGCAGTTTGCCGGCTTTTTAAGCACCGGCAAGCTGCCTGCAGTTTTTACTCGTTGTTGCCCGACAAATTCATGTTAAGTGCATCAGTCAGCGCTTGTTCTGCTGATTCTGCACTCATGGACGGTTCAACAACTTCATTGCTGCCAGCACGTTGACGCAAACGGGCACGGTTTTGATGATAAGCAAAACCAGTACCTGCCGGGATCAAGCGGCCAACAATAACGTTTTCTTTCAAACCACGCAGTTCATCTATCTTACCACCAACGGCGGCTTCAGTCAGAACGCGGGTTGTTTCCTGGAACGATGCCGCCGAAATAAACGAATCGGTCGACAGTGATGCCTTAGTAATACCTAACAATGAACGCTCGTATTGCGCAGGCATTTTCCCGGCCGCTTCCAAATCGCGGTTGGCGATATTGACGCGGGCCACTTCAGCCATTTCACCTTCGAGGAACTCACTGTCACCCGGGCTGGTGATTAAACACTTACGCAGCATCTGACGAATAATGGTCTCAATGTGCTTATCGTTGATTTTTACGCCTTGTAACCGGTAAACGTCCTGAACTTCGTTGACGATATAGCTGGCAACGTGGTGAATACCACGTAAACGCAGGATATCGTGTGCTGACTCAGGGCCTTCAGAGATCACTTCGCCTTTTTCAATGCGCTCACCTTCGAACACATTTACCTGACGCCATTTCGGGATCATCTCTTCGTGCGCATCACCTTGCTCTGGCGTGATAACCAAACGGCGTTTGCCTTTGGTTTCTTTACCGAAGCTGATCACACCTGAGATTTCAGCCAGGATAGCTGGATCTTTTGGCTTACGCGCTTCAAACAAGTCAGCAACCCGTGGCAGACCACCGGTAATATCGCGGGTTTTCGAGCTTTCTTGTGGGATACGAGCTAATACGCCACCTGTTGGTACATTTTCACCATCAGCCACTTCAATAGTGGTGAAGCTTGGCAGACGAATTTCCTGCAAGCCACCATCATCGGTTGCCAGGATAAGTTTTGGCTCTTTCGCGTTTGCTTTAGCCAAATCTTTTACCACTGTCCGGGTTAAACCGGTCAGTTCATCCTGCTGCACTTCGGTGTTGGTATCATCAACATCACTAAAGCTGACCTTGGCACCACGCTCTACGATAATAGGGTGTGAATGCGGATCCCAGTTGGCGACGATCTGCCCAGCGACCACTTTGGCGCTGTCATCTGTAGCCAAAATAGAGCCGTATGGCAGTTTATAGCGCTCTTTCTCACGACCTAATTCATCAAATACGGTCACTTCGGCTGAGCGAGACGTAATGACAATTTTGTTATCAGCGTTGCGAACAAACTTGGCATTGTGCAATTTTAAGGTACCGGCATTTTTAACCTGTACGTTATTTTCTGCTGACGCCCGTGATGCCGCACCACCGATGTGGAAGGTACGCATGGTTAACTGGGTACCTGGTTCACCGATAGACTGGGCAGCAATAACACCTACTGCTTCACCGGCGTTGATCAGGTGACCACGTGCTAAGTCACGGCCATAACACTTGGCACAGACACCAAAGTCCGTCTGACAGGTAATAACTGAACGTACGTGTACTTCGTCAATTGAATTTTGTTCAATCAAATCACACAGTTGCTCATCCAGCATGGTGCCATCAGCAACCAATATTTCACCCGTAGTCGGGGCAACAACATCACCGATAACAACACGGCCCAGTACCCGCTCGCGCAGACCTTCAACCACGTCACCGCCTTCAATCAACGGCTTCATGATGATGCCCTGATCAGAGCCACAGTCGCTTTCAGTGACCACTAAATCCTGGGCAACATCGACCAGACGACGTGTCAGGTAACCTGAGTTTGCCGTTTTCAGTGCGGTATCGGCCAGACCCTTACGGGCACCGTGGGTAGAGATAAAGTACTGCAATACGCTTAAGCCTTCACGGAAGTTAGCCGTAATAGGCGTTTCGATGATGGAGCCATCTGGCTTAGCCATCAGACCACGCATCGCAGATAACTGCCGGATTTGCGCCGGTGAGCCCCGGGCGCCTGAGTCAGCCATCATATACACAGAGTTGAATGATTGTTGCTGCACGGTATTACCATCGCGGTCAACCACTGACTCTTTCGATAAGTTGTCCATCATCGCTTTCGATAAGGTTTCATTAGCGGTAGACCAAATATCGATAACTTTGTTGTACTTTTCACCGGCAGTCACCAGGCCTTGTTGGAACTGGTCCTGAATTTCTGCTACTTCGTTTTCAGCCGCATCAATGATTTCGGTTTTCTCTTTAGGGATAACCATATCATCAATACCTACAGATACACCTGACAGCATCGCGTAGTGGAAACCGGTATACATAATCTGATCGGCCAGAATAACGGTCTTTTTCAGACCAATACGGCGATAAGCACCATTTAATAAGCGTGAAATTTGCTTCTTACCCATTGCCTGATTTACAGAATCAAAGGCTAAGCCTTCTGGCAGGATAGAGAATAAAATGGCACGGCCTACCGTAGTATCACGTACAGCGACAGTTTCAGTACGGCTGCCATCTTCGGCAAATTCTACTTCAGTGATGCGTACTTTAACTTTTGCATGCAGGCTGGCACAGTCAGCACGGAAGGCTTTTTCAGCTTCTTTCGCACTCTTGAACATCATGCCTTCGCCTTTGGCATTTATCGCCTCACGCGTCATGTAGTACAGGCCTAATACCACGTCCTGAGAAGGAACGATAATAGGTTCACCGTTGGCAGGTGACAGTACGTTGTTGGTTGACATCATCAGCGCACGGGCTTCGAGCTGTGCTTCTAATGTCAATGGCACGTGTACAGCCATCTGGTCACCGTCGAAGTCGGCGTTGTATGCCGCACACACTAGTGGGTGCAACTGGATCGCTTTACCTTCAATCAGTACTGGTTCAAACGCCTGAATACCTAAACGGTGCAAGGTTGGGGCACGGTTCAGTAATACCGGGTGTTCGCGGATCACTTCATCTAATACGTCCCATACCGCGCCTTCTTCGCGCTCAACCATCTTCTTGGCAGCTTTAATGGTGGTGGCTAAACCACGCGCTTCCAGCTTGCCGTAAATGAAGGGTTTGAACAGCTCAAGAGCCATTTTCTTTGGCAGACCGCACTGATGTAAACGCAGAGTAGGACCTACGGTAATTACCGAACGGCCTGAATAATCTACGCGCTTACCTAACAGGTTCTGACGGAAACGACCTTGCTTACCTTTAATCATATCGGCAAGAGATTTCAGTGGGCGCTTGTTCGAGCCAGTAATGGCGCGGCCGCGACGACCGTTATCTAACAACGCATCTACCGCTTCTTGCAGCATGCGTTTTTCGTTACGCACGATAATGTCTGGCGCAGACAGGTCTAACAGTCGCTTTAAGCGGTTGTTACGGTTGATGACCCGACGGTATAAATCGTTCAGATCAGAGGTCGCAAAACGGCCGCCGTCCAGTGGTACTAACGGACGTAAATCCGGTGGTAATACTGGCAGCACTGTCATAATCATCCACTCAGGCTTGTTACCTGAGGTGTGGAACGCTTCCATCAACTTTAAACGTTTGCTAATTTTCTTACGCTTGGTTTCAGAGTTGATGGTTGGCAACTCTTCACGCATTTGCTTGATTTCAACTGCTAAATCAATGCTACGTAAGATATCCAAAATGGCTTCTGCACCCATTTTGGCTTCAAATTCGTCGCCATGCTCTTCCAGTACATCCAGATATTCTTCTTCAGTTAACATCTGGCGACGCTCTAACGAGGTCATGCCTGGTTCAGTGACCACATAGCTTTCGAAATACAACACGCGCTCAATATCACGCAGTGTCATATCTAATAATAAACCGATCCGACTTGGCAGCGACTTCAGGAACCAGATATGGGCAACTGGGCTAGCCAGCTCAATGTGACCCATGCGCTCACGACGTACTTTGGTCAGCGTGACTTCAACACCACACTTTTCACAAATCACACCACGATGCTTTAAGCGCTTGTACTTACCGCACAAACACTCGTAGTCTTTTACCGGGCCAAAGATACGAGCACAGAATAAACCGTCACGCTCTGGTTTAAAGGTACGGTAGTTGATCGTCTCTGGCTTTTTCACTTCACCAAATGACCATGAACGGATCATATCCGGTGAGGATAAACCGATACGAATAACATCAAACTCTTCAGTTTTAGTTTGTTGTTTCAGAAACTTTAATAAGTCTTTCACCTTTGCTCTCCTGTAAGAGGTAAACCGGAATGGGGCAGCGCACTGCCCCGCCAACTAACTGTCGGTTTATTCCTCTTCCAATTCGATATTGATACCGAGCGAACGGATTTCTTTCATCAGTACGTTGAAAGATTCTGGCATGCCAGGTTCCATTCTGTGGTCGCCGTCAACGATGTTTTTATACATCTTGGTACGACCGTTGACGTCATCAGACTTAACAGTAAGCATTTCCTGCAGGGTATAAGCCGCACCATAAGCTTCTAACGCCCACACTTCCATCTCACCGAAACGCTGACCACCGAACTGTGCCTTACCACCCAGCGGCTGCTGAGTAACCAGGCTGTAAGAACCGGTAGAACGCGAATGCATCTTGTCGTCAACTAAGTGGTTCAGTTTCAGCATGTACATGTAACCTACCGTCACCTTACGTTCGAAGGTATTGCCGGTACGGCCATCATATAAGGTGATCTGACCGCTGGTCGGTAAATCGCCAAGAGTTAATAACTCTTTGATTTCTGATTCTTTAGCACCGTCAAACACCGGTGTTGCCACGGGCAGGCCTTTACGCAGGTTTTGCGCCAGGCGACGGACTTCATCATCAGTAAAGCTGGCAATATCGACGTTCTGGCGTGACTCACCTAAGGCATACACCTTGACCAGGAAGTCGCGGATTTCAGCCACTTCTTTCTGCTCTTTAATCATGCCATCAATCTTGTCACCGATACCACGAGCTGCTAAGCCCAGGTGAGTTTCTAAGATCTGACCAATGTTCATCCGTGACGGAACACCTAACGGGTTCAATACGATATCCACCGGCTGGCCTTTTTCGTCGTACGGCATATCTTCAACCGGAACGATAGTTGAAATAACACCCTTGTTACCGTGACGACCGGCCATTTTATCACCTGGCTGGATCCGACGTTTTACTGCCAGATACACTTTAACAATTTTAAGTACGCCCGGAGCTAAATCATCACCCTGAGTGATCTTACGGCGTTTTAATTCGAACTTTTTATCGTAATCAACACGAATTTCTTCGTACTGGGCCGCTAATTGCTCTAAATCATTTTGCTTGTCTTCATCGCTTAAGCTCTGATTAAACAAAGCATCGCCTTTCAACGTATCCAGTTTGGCACGGTCTAAACCGCTCTGCTCTAACAGGTTACGGGCACGGTCAAAAATGCCGGCCTCAAGGATACGGAATTCTTCATTCAGGTCTTTCTTAGCCTGTTTGACTTCCATTTCTTCGATTTCACGAGCGCGCTTGTCTTTCTCAACGCCATCACGGGTAAATACCTGTACATCAATAACGGTACCCGTTACTGAGTTTGGTACCCGCAGTGAGGTGTCTTTTACATCAGAGGCTTTTTCACCAAAGATAGCACGTAGCAGTTTTTCTTCTGGCGTTAACTGGCTTTCACCTTTAGGGGTAACCTTACCCACCAGAATGTCGCCGCCTTTGACTTCAGCACCAATGTAAACGATACCGGCTTCATCCAGCTTAGACAGTGCAGACTCACCCACGTTAGGGATGTCGCCAGTGATTTCTTCAGGGCCAAGTTTAGTATCGCGAGCGATACAGCTTAATTCCTGAATGTGGATCGTGGTTAAACGATCTTCTTGCACCAGACGCTCAGATAATAAAATCGAGTCTTCGAAGTTGTAACCATTCCATGGCATAAAGGCCACGCGCAGGTTCTGACCTAATGCCAGTTCACCTAAATCGGTAGACGGGCCATCCGCCAATACATCACCACGTTCGATAGGTTCGCCGTGGTTCACGCATGGACGCTGGTTAATACAGGTGTTCTGGTTAGAACGAGTGTATTTGGTCAGGTTATAAATATCGATACCGGCTTCACCAGCTACCATTTCTTCTTCGTGTACTTTAATCACTATACGGCTGGCGTCGACATAATCAACAGTACCACCACGTTTGGCCACTACAGTTACACCAGAGTCTTTGGCCACTACCCGCTCAATACCAGTACCTACTAACGGCTTATCAGCACGCAGGGTTGGCACGGCCTGACGTTGCATGTTCGAACCCATCAGGGCGCGGTTAGCATCATCGTGTTCCAGGAACGGGATTAACGCTGCAGCGACAGATACGATTTGTTGCGGAGCAACATCCATATACTGCACCTGATCAGCTGGCATCAGAGTAAATTCGTTTTTGTGACGGCAAGGGACTAACTCTTCTGACAGACGGTTTTCGTCGTTCAGTTCAGCGTTAGCCTGAGCAATAACAAAGTTGCCTTCTTCAATCGCAGACAAGAAATCGACTTCATCGGTCACTACGCCATTTTCAATACGGCGATACGGTGTTTCCAAAAAGCCATATTCGTTGGTCTGGGCAAACATCGACAGTGAGTTAATCAAGCCGATGTTTGGACCTTCAGGCGTTTCAATCGGACAAACCCGACCGTAATGCGTAGGATGCACGTCACGTACTTCAAAGCCGGCGCGTTCACGAGTCAAACCGCCCGGGCCTAAAGCAGAAATACGACGCTTGTGTGTCACTTCTGATAGCGGGTTATTTTGATCCATAAACTGAGATAACTGGCTGGAGCCGAAGAACTCTTTCACTGCCGCCGAAATTGGCTTGGCATTGATTAAGTCTTGTGGCATTACCGCATCTAAGTCGCCCAGCGATAAACGCTCTTTAACTGCACGCTCAACCCGGACTAAACCAACACGGAATTGGTTTTCGGCCATTTCACCAACAGAACGGATACGACGGTTACCTAAGTGGTCGATATCATCCACTTCGCCGTTACCATTACGAATGTCGATTAATACCTTCATTACCGCCAGGATATCTTCTTTACTTAGAACACCTGCGCCAATGCCTTCTTCAAAGCCAACGCGACGGTTAAACTTCATCCGGCCAACGGTAGAAAGATCATAGCGGTCTTCAGAGAAGAACAGGTTTTCAAATAAGGTGTCAGCCGCTTCACGCGTTGGTGGTTCACCAGGGCGCATCATACGGTAAATTTCAACCAAAGCTTCAATACGGTTATTGCTCGGATCGATGCGAATGGTCTCAGAGATATAAGAACCTTGGTCTAAATCGTTGATATACAGTGTTTCAAAGCTGTCGTAGCCGGCTTTAGTTAACTTAGCCAGTAATTCCAACGTTAACTCAGCATTGGCCTCAGCCACTACTTCACCGGTTGACGTATCAACATAGTTTTTAGCCAGTACACGACCTACCACATATTCATGTGGCACTTCCATCATGGTTAAGCCGGTTTTTTCCAGCTGACGCACGTGTCGGGCAGTAATACGACGACCTTGCTCAACAATGACTTCGCCATCGTTATCTTTAATATCAAAAGCAGCAGTCTCACCACGCAGGCGGCTGGCTACGACTTCCATCAACACCTTGCCATCTTTGATTTCAAATCTGGTGTTTTCAAAGAAAGTGGCCAGGATCTCTTCGGTGCTCAGTTCCAGCGCACGCAGTAAGATGGTCGCAGGTAATTTACGGCGACGGTCAATCCGCACAAAGAGGTTATCTTTGGCATCAAATTCAAAGTCTAACCATGAACCACGGTAAGGAATAACCCGCGCGTTATATAATACTTTGCCTGATGAGTGAGTTTTGCCACGGTCGTGGTCAAAAAACACACCTGGGCTACGGTGTAGCTGAGAAACAATAACCCGCTCAGTACCATTAATAACAAAGGTACCGTTTTCGGTCATCAGCGGGATTTCACCCATGTAGACTTCTTGCTCACGGATATCTTTGATTGTGCCTGGCGCGGCTTCTTTATCAAATAATACCATGCGCAGTTTTACCCGCAGTGGCGCAGAATAAGTGACACCGCGGATCTGACATTCTTTTACATCAAAAACAGGTTCCCCAATGCGGTAGCTGACATACTGCAATTCCGCGCTGCCTGAATAGCTTTTGATAGGGAATACAGAGCGGAATGCGGCTTCTAAACCGTATTCTCCTTCCGGATCTGGCTCGATAAATTTGCTGAAAGATTCAATTTGAATCGACAACAGGTATGGCACATCCAATACTTCCGGACGTTTGCCGAAGTCCTTACGGATACGTTTCTTCTCAGAATAAGAGTAAGTCATGGGGTTCCTCAGCTTGCTGATTTTTTTCCCAGCTACCCGATTACGGGGCATTTTATGGTACCGACCGGGGTACCAACAGGGGTGGGAAAATCATTGTCCCACAGCGCAAAAAGGCCGGTGATTAATTCATCACCAGCCCAGCCTGAAATTCAGGCAGCTAACCTGG
>NZ_DAINOE010000091.1:0-11000 GCF_036735525.1 Arsukibacterium sp.
CTGGACGTTTTTACTGACCGGCACCAGCATGAATGTAATGGGCATGATCGGTATGTTGGTGTTAATGGGAATAGTCGTAAATAATGGCATAGTATTGGTTGATCGCATTAATCAGGACAAGATATTGCTGCCGCAGCAGGATTTAAAAACCACTATTATCCTGGCCTGTGAAGCCAGATTAAAACCGATATTAATGACGGTATCGACCACTGTGCTCGGCTTATTGCCTTTGGCATTGGGGGGCACACAAATAGGCGGAGATGGCCCTAGTTATGCGCCTATGGCCATTGCTATCATTGGTGGCTTACTGTTTTCAACGCTGACCAGTTTATTGCTGGTGCCGTTAACTTATTATGGTTTACTGAAATTACGCGGTGCCACTGGCAGGCTGTTTTATCGCAGCATTAGCCTGGCCGATAAGCTGCTGTTAGCTGCCAGACCCCGAGAGTAATACGCTTGCTGCAGGCGGGCAGCTTAAGTAGAATGCACGCCTTGCTCAAGCGCCCAGAAGTTGTTATGGAAGCCTTTTTATCCTCCTTTACCGCCGTAGCTATTGCCGAAATTGGCGATAAAACGCAGTTGCTGTCGTTATTTCTGGCGGCCCGCTTTCGTAATAAAAGCGCTATCATTGCCGGTATCTTAGTGGCTACCTTACTTAATCATGCTGCCTCAGCCTGGCTTGGTGCCTGGGCTGTGCAGTTTATTCCTGCAGCCTGGGGTGCCTGGCTGCTTGGCGGCTCTTTTATTGCAGTAGCCTTGTGGTTGCTCATACCAGATAAAGACGACAGTGCCGATACCGCCGTACTAAAATACGGTGCCTTTTTGGCCAGCTGCGTATTGTTTTTTCTGGCTGAGATTGGTGATAAAACCCAGGTTGCCACCGTGTTGCTGGCCGCCAGTTTTGAAGACGCGATTTGGCTGGTGATCTGGGGCACAACCCTTGGCATGCTGGCGGCCAATGTACCGGTAGTCTATGCCGGAAGCTGGCTACTTAAAAAAGTATCTTTGCATTGGGCAAGGCGCGCGGCCTGTGCGGTATTTATGCTGTTAGGGATAATCACCATCTTGTCAGCCTAATCAGCTGCTGTAAAAATTGTCGGCAGCGTTGGGGTTAAGCCAGGTGTTATCTTTATTTAACTGTTGATTACCATAAGAATAATTATTGATAAAGTATATGTTTAACGCTATGTTTTGAGCGAAACTGACTTTTTAGTGCTGTTTTGAACCAATCAAAATAAAAAAATACAATTAATCGTAATAAGGAGAGGGTGTCATGAATGACATTAATGCTGTACCGAATGGAGATACGTCAGGTGCTAAGCTGGTGTATATTTTGTATTTGGTAGGCCTGATATTTGGTATTACCGGAATTATTGGTGTCATTATGGCTTACGTCAATAAAGATGATGGCCCAGACTGGTTGCAAAGCCATTATCGTTTTCAAATCCGTACTTTCTGGATGGGTTTGCTGTTTATGATCGTTGGTGGGATTTTACTGATAGTGTTAATTGGCTGGTTCATTTATTTATTCTGGGTTGTCTGGCTCATTATCCGCTGTATAAAAGGTTTAAAACAACTGGATTTGCAGCAGCCAGTGAAGGATGAAAAGACCTGGATGTTTTAATTGTGCCAGGCTTAAAAAGCGAAGCGCTATGCTTCGCTTTTTATTAAGTTTTAGCTCTGGTATTGCCTGCTTACCAGCAAGCAAATACTAAAAAAGAGCATCACTATATCAGTACCGGCGCCGCTATATCCTGAGCGTTGGCTAATCTGGATATCTTCAGGTTGTTGCTTTAATCGAAGTGTAAAGTTCTGTAATTCCTGTTCTAAATTTTCCACCATCTGCTCACTGGCAAGCTGAAAACCTTCTCTGCTGTCTGCACGCAACTCTTCACTGAGATTCACCGGAGTAGAGCGGCCTTTTACCTGACTGCTACCCGGTGCCCGCAACAATAATTTACGGCTGGCTATATCATACACCGCGGTATCAAGCAGAGTTTGTGTATCATTTTTCTGGCCGGACACCAGATAAGCACCAACCAGAGTCCAATAGCTCAACGCTGTTTTGCTTTCATCGCTAAATTGCATTTGATCAAAAGATATCAACGCAATCACATCTATACCAAACATTGATTTCAACTGGTCCAGGTTGGCAAAACTCCCTTGCGGCCTCAAATAGGCGCTGGAAATAAGCTGAATATCGCCAATAAAATCATGCTGGCGAAAATGGTCTGCCAGTCGTTCCAGCATCTGTTGTTTATCATTTTCTGTCAGACTGTTAGCCCCTTGATCGACAAAAGCCCAGGGGTTAGCCCCGCGGCTATGTAAACGCTCGGAGGGTACAAAGGCAATACCTACGCGCAGCGGCAAAGTTAACTTAGCAATACCGGGTTCTATGGCCACTTGCTGCTCTTTGGGGTAAAGATAATCCACCACGCTGCTGCGGCTACCAACTTGCTGGCTGGCGCAGCCACTTATCGCCAACAGTAACAGCATACTGGCAGCTATCCTGCGGCAACTGATACTGAATGTTGTTTTTAATATGTTGGTGGCGCTGTCGACAAACTTTAACATAGATGCTTCCTTTGGTTGGCCCTACTTATTCGCCACAGCAGTTGACTATATCCACAATTTAATTGCAACTTAAATCGTAAAGGTGGCACTTTTTGCCGCCAAAAGTATTAAAATATGCTACCTTTTGCCGTAACTCTCCTTAGGATAAATCTATGTCACAACAACAAGCCCTGATGCAGATTGTAAAAAAGAGTCTTAGACAGCAAGGGCTGACCTACGCGCAACTGGCCACAGCGCTGGATTTAAGCGAAGCCAGTGTGAAGCGCATGTTCTCTAAACAGCAAGTTACGCTACAGCGTCTGGAGCAAATTTGTCAGTTGTTAGGGTTGGAACTAACAGATTTATTGCGTTTATTAGACGCGCAGCAAGCGAAAGTCAGTCAGTTAACAGAGCAGCAGGAGCGAGAGTTGACAGAGGATTTAGGCTTATTGCTGGTGGCAGTATCGGTGCTTAATCGCTGGACCATGCAGCAAATCATCGATTGGTATCAATTGTCTGAAACTGAATGCCTGCAAAAGTTGCTGCGGCTGGATCGGTTGCAGTTGATAGAACTGCTGCCGCATAACAAAGTTAAACTGCGGGTAGCGCCAAATTTTAGCTGGCGTGAAAGCGGGCCTATTCAGCAGTTTTTTCAACAAAAAATTGCCAGTGAATTTTTTAACCGCAGGTTTAACCAGCAGGGTGAGTACCTGTTGGTGCTAAACGGTATGCTGTCCGCGGCCAGTAATCAGCAGTTTCAGCGAAAACTGGCGCGGTTGGGACAGGATTTTAATGAGTTGAACCGTCAGGACGCCAATTTGCCTTTAGCGCAGCGCCATGGCGTGAGTGTGGTGCTGGCCATGCGCGACTGGCGTTTTGGTTTGTTTCAGGGCCTGCTGCGAAAGCCAGTAAGTAGCTAACGCCTGCAAGCTCAGCGTGCGTTCAGCCTCAGCGTTGTTAACTGGCTAAATACCAACTCAGGGATTGCTTTATGCGCACAGTTTCAACGCTCACATCTTTGCTCAATAGCTCATTAAAGCCATTAAGTCTGGCAGTATTAATGCTCACCCCCGGCTGGCTGCTGGCTGATACGGTATTTACTGAGCAAAATTTACAACGCCTTGAAGCCGCCTGACCCAAGCTGGCGGCGATTGAGCAGGATGATGTATCGTCGCTGCAAAAGGTTCGGTTACAGCGGCACTGTGACTGGTCGCGTCATGCCCAAGAAGTGCGGGCACAGCAGCATGGTAAGGACTATTTACAGCAGGTAGATAACGTATTGGCGGAGCATCAGCTCACGCCAGCGCAGTTTATTGAGCTTAGTGCCAAAGGCAGTTGGCCGCTGCTGGAGTCTATGCAGCCGGTACTTAGCGTTACCCGGCATAGCTTGCCGTTTCTACCGCAACCGCAACGGCAAAACGCCGAGCAGCTATTAGCGCAAACCGATAATATGCAGCAAGTGGTTGGCCCCTGTTTATCAGCGGCGGATAAAGTAGCCTTGCAACAGCAGCGCCAGCGTTTAGTGGCGTTAGCCACTACTTTGCCCGGCGTTGGTTTACCAGACTTTGCGGCGATGCAGCAGCTTAATAACGGCAAATAATTTTAAAATGCCGTGCTTGAATTTTCTCCATCAGGCCTTACATAAGCAGTAACAAGGCAGGTCTCATAGCAGAGTGCCTTGTTTAACCCCGTATTGCTTAATGGAGAATATGTTATGAACACTATCGATTTTAGCCCTTTGTATCGCAGCAGCATTGGTTTTGACCGTTTTGCGTCATTATTGGATCATGCGTTACGCTCTGATCAAAACAACAACAGTTACCCGCCTTATAATGTCGAGATCATCGATGAAAACCGTTATGCCATTACCCTGGCCGTAGCGGGTTTTACCCTGGATGAACTGACCATAGAAGTGGAGCAGGGGGTGTTAACCATTCGTGGTAATAAAACCAGCGAGGGTGCCGAAAAACGCCAGTACCTGCACCGCGGTATTGCCAACCGCTCTTTTGAGCGCAAATTTAACCTGGCAGAGTTTGTAGAAGTGGTCGATGCCAATATGGAGCATGGCCTGCTGAGTATTAGCCTGGTAAAAGACATTCCGGAAAAAATGAAGCCGAAGCAAATTGCCATTAACGGCCAGTCATCCAACGCGGCCATTGAGCATCAGGCCAGTAAAGTTGCCTGACGCATCATCTTTATCCAATAAATAAACAAAGGGCTGCTACTGCAGCCTTTTGTTTATTGTGTTAATTTCCCTTAACGGTCTCGGTTTGTCTAATGAAGCATATTAAAAGGACAGCAAAATGGATGCGATGAAAAGATGGGGTTTGACAATATTGTGCCTGGTTGCCGCTTTAGGTTGCTATGGGTTGGGAATACCAGCAGGGAGCGCTATTTTCCTGTTACTTGGGGTGATTTTTGAAATTGTGTTTTGGGTAAGGTTATATAAACATCAGGCGCCTGACGCTTAATCAGATATTTAAAAAAATGGAGTAAAGCTTGTGTCTACAGGAGTAATAGTTGTATTTATCATCATTCTAGTAGTGGTTGTGGCCAGTTATGCGGCTAAGAAAAAAATAAATAGCAGTACTTAGTTTGCAAAACAAGGGTTAGCCATGAGCAGCGTTACTATTTTGGTGGATGTACAAAACATCTATTACACCAGCCGAGAGGCTTTTCAACGGAATTTTGACTACAACGCGTTTTGGCGACAGGTGACCGCGGGCCGCACTGTGCTAAAAGCCATTGCTTATGCAATAGATCGCGGTGATGAAAAGCAGCGGCAGTTTCAACATATTCTGCGGGCCATTGGCTTTGAGGTAAAACTTAAACCCTTTATTCAACGCGCCGATGGCTCGGCCAAAGGCGATTGGGATGTCGGTATTACGCTGGATGCCATGGAATATGGCCAGCACAGTGATGTGTTGGTATTGGCCTCGGGTGATGGTGATTTTGCTCTGCTGGCAGAGCGTTTAATTGAAAAGTATCATACTGAGGTCGAAGTATATGGCGTGCCCAGCCTGACCGCGCAGGGGTTGGTAAACGCTGCCAGCCGTTTTATACCCATAGGTGCCGATTTGTTACTGACCCCCACCTAAACTGACAATCTAAGAGAGTAAAACATGAAAAAATGGATGGCGTTAATCATAGTTAGTACTGTGCTACTCAGCGGCTGTTCGCCGGAAGTCGGCTCTAAAAAATGGTGTGAAGCGATGCAAAAAAAGCCAAAAGGTGATTGGACGGTAAATGACACCAAAGATTTTGCCCGTTATTGCTTGTTAAAAGGCAATGATTAAAACGCTGATTAACCTTGCTAAGCCGCATGAAGAGCCTTTCATCTAGTGGGATGCCGGCGTCAACAGCAAGATTAAGGAGTCAAGATGATAGCACGAACGGAAATAGCCCAGTGGCTGGAACCGTCATCAGAGCATGATAAACGCTATTTGTGGGTCGATATTGGGTTAATTCTGCTGATTGGTTTGAACATTATCGCGATGATCCTGCAGTCAATTGAATCCATTGACCAAAGGTATAACAGCCAGTTTTTTTACTTTGAGCTGTTTTCAGTCAGCATTTTTACGCTGGAATATGCCGCCAGGATTTGGAGTTGTGTTGATACTCCTTACTACCAGCAGCAAGCCGGCACCAAGATGCAAAAACGCCTGCGCTATATCTGTTCGCCATTAGCGATAATTGATTTGCTGGCGATACTGCCGTTTTATCTCGGCTTCTTTATTCAGTCTGACTTGCGTTACCTGCGGGTGTTTCGTTTACTACGGGTCTTTAAACTCACCCGCTATTCGCGGGCAATGCAACTGTTGCTCAATGTCTTTAAAGAAGAACGTTACTCGCTGTTTGCTGCCTTTGCGGTGCTGTTTATTATTATGTTGGTCGCCGCCTGCGCCATGTATTCGCTGGAAAAGGATATTCAACCCGAACATTTTAGCTCTATTCCGCAGGCGATGTGGTGGTCGTTGGTCACATTAACCACAGTGGGCTATGGCGATGTCACGCCGGTGACCGATTTAGGCCGGTTGTTTGGTGGCTTAATTACCATAGTAGGTATTGGTATGGTGGCGTTACCCGCTGGTATCCTGGCCTCGGGCTTTTCAGAGCAACTGTCCCGCCGCCGCCAGTTTTATCAGTTAGCCCTTGATCAAGCCTTTAAAGACGGGCAATTTGACGCAGCGGCTGAGCCATTATTAAAACGCTTACGGGCAGAATTAGGTATTAGTCATACCGAAGCGGGTATTTTGCGCGAGTTGATGGAAAAACGCTATCAGGCTATGCATTGTCAAGATTAATACCGTTTGTCAGAAAAGGGAGCCGTTCGTCAATGATCTGTATGACACGACAGCATTTGCTCACTATCTTAGTGATCGGTGAAATATAAATCATGCCATGGCAGAATTGTAACGATTCGCGAAAAAGGTGGTATGGTTTTTCCGTCTCTAAAGGTGAGTACCTAATGCAAACTGCACTTATTGAAAGGCGCCAGTCGACTAGGGAAGCACAACCGTTCTGGGATGAACTGAATCTGGCACAAAAATTCTCTGTAGCCGAACTACAGCGTTATGGCTAT
The DNA here is from genome assembly GCF_036735525.1 of Arsukibacterium sp. Classification (NCBI taxonomy): domain Bacteria; kingdom Pseudomonadati; phylum Pseudomonadota; class Gammaproteobacteria; order Chromatiales; family Chromatiaceae; genus Arsukibacterium; species Arsukibacterium sp. The sequence goes on from NZ_DAINOE010000091.1 coordinate 7,136, forward strand.
CAACTAGCCTTTGTTCGTCATCAGAATTCAGGCAATTTGGCCGTGTTGCGAGCAGGTGAGCGCTTTGCCGCGGTTGATCACGAGGGTGAAATTGATACCTCGCCCAACATCACCATTCGTCATTAAGCGGCCAGCTTAGCTAACTACTCTGTATCCTGCTTTGCATTGTCGGTGCAGGGTGTCGGCAACTACTTGCTTTTCGTCAGCAACGCTTTCAGATCGGCAAAAGGATTATGGGTAGCAGGGGCCATCTTTTGCTCGGTGGTGCCGCCATAAAGCACGTACTCGTGAAACTTATTGTGTTCGTTATCATGGCAATAAATGCACAGCAGTTCCCAGTTGCTGCCATCGCTGGGGTTATTGCTGTGGTTATGGTCTATATGATGCACTGTCAGCTCACGCAAATTAGAGTGCACAAACTCGCGGGCGCAGCGGCCACAGACCCAGGGGTAAATTTTTAAGGCTTTGTCGCGGTAGCCTTGCTCTTGTTGCTGATAGGCCTGAGCGCCGCTGTTGTTCTTACTCATAATTGTCCTGCTACACTCTGTTTATATAAACCAATGATACCTTGGACTGCACATTAGCACATTGGTTTTTGCATGCTTATCGCTGCCGATAGTCGGTTATTATAGTGCCATATAAACCTATTTCCGCTTCGTGACTGGGCTCACGCCAACTTTCCAATAATGCCGCCTGATACCAGGCCAGCATAGCCGGTAAGGCCAGTAATTGTTTAACATAAGCCATAGCACTGTCGCTTAGCTTCAAATCAAAGCTTTGCACCCGAAAGGCCACTGGTGCAAAAAATGCGTCTACCGCTGTAAAGTGAGCGCCAGCCAGAAAAGGCCCGCCAAATTGTTGCAAACCCTGCTGCCACAATTCATCGAGCCGTGCCATGTCCTGTGCCAGTGCTGCCGGTGGGTTATTCAGTTGTACCCGCGCGCCACAATTCATAGTGCAGACATTACGCAGGGTGCTAAAACCGGCATGCATTTCACTGGCCGCACAGCGGGCGTAATTGCGCGCGGCGGCATCCGCCGGCCAGACGCCGGCATGTCGCTCTGCCAGATATTCGACGATGGCTAAAGACTCCCACACTACGGTCTTGCCATCATGCAGGCAGGGTACTTTAGCGGTGGGCGAAAATGCACGGAAGCTAGCGTAGTTATCGACCTGAAACTGCTGCAACTGCTCCTCAAACGGAATAGCCAGCTGTTTTAGCAGTAACCAGGGCCGCAGCGACCAGGATGAGTAGTTTTTATTGGCAATAAACAATTGATACACAGCGATCTCCTTGCAGAATGAATACGAGCTTACGCTGGTTGCACAATAGCTTCAAGCAAGCCGAAAAAGGTTTTTCAGTCTTGTTTGGCCCTTAAAGGTTAGCTAATCTGTTGATTATAGAAACGGTCAGGTCTAAGCAAAGGTGCCTGAAACTTTAACGCGCGTTCGCCGTTTTTTACATTTTAAGGTTAAAGCATGCTTGCCAGATTAGTGTTTTTGTCATTGTTAATTCTAGGCAGTTATCTGCTGTTATCGGCCTGGTTTTCTGCAGAGCGGCCTGAGTCTGAGTTTCTTAAAGATCGAGCAGAAAAAGCCCTGCAACAGCGCTTATGCCAGATCCCGGTGTTGTGGCGCATTGGCCAGCTGGATCCGGCCTTTGCGTTAACGGCAGAGCAAGCCGAGCAGGCCGCTCACAACGCGGCGGCGCAGTGGAATAATGCGCTGGGGCTGGAGGTGTTTCGCCACGATAGCCTGGATGGCTTTCCGATTAACTTTCGCTACGACGAGCGTCAGCAGAAGATGCTGCAACAAGCCTTGCTGCAACGAAATATTCAGCGCTACGACAGTACCATTGAACGCCGGGCCGCGACCTTGCAGCTACAAAGTGAGCAATTGCAGCAGCGGCAGCGCGAGTTTGACCAAGCTAATCAGCAGTTTAGCGACGACATAGCTGCCTTTGAGCAGCAGGCAGCCAGCGCCAGCCCGGCACAACTGACGGCGCTGCGCCAGCAGCAACAGCAGTTGCAACAGCGTGAGCAACAATTGCAGCAGCAAGCAGAGCGCTTAAATGCACAGCAGGCACAATTACAGCGTGAATACCAATACCTGAATGACACCCTGGCTGATCGCAATGCGTTACTGCAAGATCAACAAGCGCCGCTGGCGGCCGAAGTCGGCTTAATGGAAATTATCAACGGTAAGCGCATTATGACGATTTTCGCTTACAGCACGCCTGCCGCTTTGCAGCTAACGCTGGCCCACGAATTTGGTCATGCTATGGGGCTGGGCCACTCTGAGCAGCATACCGATGTGATGCACTATGCGATAAACCCGCAGCAGCAAAGCCTGACCCGAGCAGACATAGACGCCCTGAAGCAGCAGTGTGGGTTTTAAAAGCAGTTAACCAAGTTACTAAAAGACGAGGTGTAGAATGAGTATCTTTAATGAATTAAAAGATTCTCTGGCCGAAGCGGTGGATATTAAACACGGGCGCAAACAATCAAGCCGGGTAACCCGCTATAAAGTGGCCGATGTGAAAGCCTTGCGCGAAAGTTTAGCCATTACTCAGGCGCAGTTAGCGCAGGCACTGGGCACCAGTGTCGATACCATTAAAAGCTGGGAGAGCAAGCGCCGCAACCCAACAGGCCTCGCCGCTAAAGTGCTGGCGACTATTCAGGATAACCCCGAGTTCTACCACCAACTGGCCGCACACTAAACTGGCTAGTACACCAAAGAAAAGTAAGGGCGCATTATTGCGCCCTTAGCTTTCGCAGGAATTATCTCCTTGACCAAGTTCATTTATTCGGTAAATCTAACTGTCAGTGTTTTCTGAGCGACGCTGCTTTGCTGAAGGTGATAAGCCAGATGCAAAAAGCAAGGCCCCATGCTCTTTCGAGGTTTACTAAGGTATTTTATGCGAATAGTGTTTGGCACCATCTTGCTGCTGTTATCTTTTAACAGTGTCAGCTCAGACTGTGTGGTGTTGCTGCATGGTTTGGCCCGCAGTGCCGGCGCTATGGAAAATATGCAGCAAGCACTTGATAAGGCGGGTTATTACACAGTAAATGTCGATTATCCTTCGCGCAAGCATAGCATTGAGGTACTGGCCGCTCAGGTTATGCCACCGGCCTTGGCTCAGTGCCGGGAAAATAACAGTGAGAAAATTCATTTTGTTACCCATTCGATGGGTGGCATTTTGTTACGTCAGTATCTGCAAGCGAATACTATTGACGTTTTAGGTCGGGTGGTGATGATGGGGCCGCCCAATCAGGGTAGCCAGGTGGTTGATAACTTAAAAGACGTGCCGGGCTTTCAGGCGTTTAATGGCCCCGCCGGTATGCAATTGGGTACCACGGCGCAAGATGTGCCCAGGCAGTTGGCTGATGTCAGTTTTGAACTGGGCGTTGTCGCCGGTACCCGCTCTATAAATCTTATACTGTCGACCATGCTGCCCAACCCGGATGATGGCAAGTTGTCGGTTGAAAATACTAAGGTAAAAGGTATGTGTGCGCTGGTAACGATAGCTGTGTCGCATCCGTATTTAATGAAACGGCAAAAGGGCATTAGCCAGGCATTACATTTTCTGCAGCACGGCCGTTTTACCGGCGATACCGCCCAGCAGTTTGGCTGCCCGGCGCAGCAACAAAGTTGATATATGCGGCTGTTAACCTTGATTGGAATTAAATACTTGACCCCGTTTGTTATTTCGGTAAATGTAGCAGACAGTTTATGGTAGCTAAATTGTTTACAAGGCGGTAAGTCGGAGGGAGGACGCAAGACCTGACCCAGAACGAGTTAAGTTATTACCCTGAGGTATCCCCAGAAATTCTGTAGTTAAAATAAAATGTTAGTTGATTGGGGA
>NZ_DAINOE010000092.1:0-10923 GCF_036735525.1 Arsukibacterium sp.
TGTTGCATAGCACCAGCCTCTGTTTTTAATGAGTGTGAACAGACTTTTATGCTAGTGGATTTTATCAGTAAAGTGAACAACTTGTTTAAAGCAGCCAGCACAAAAAAACCAGCCGCAGCTGGTTTTTTAACATGAGGTATTGCAGTGTTAGGCGTTATTTCAGCGTCACGCTTAACTGGCTGATGACCTTAAGTGCTTTTTGGGTGGCGTGCTCTACCGTGTCGCTAAGCGCCAGCGCTACACCCATCCGCCGCTCGCCCTGCACTTCAGGTTTACCGAAAATACGTAGCTCCGTATCCGGCTCGCCCAGTGCCGCGGCCAGCCCCTGATACTGGATATCGGCGCTGTGGCCAGCTACCAGCAACACGGCTGAGGCAGCCGGGCCGTATTGTTTAATCTGGGGAATAGGCAAACCCAGAATGGCGCGGGCGTGCAGTGCAAATTCACTTAACTGCTGTGAAATCAAGGTGACCATGCCGGTATCGTGTGGCCGTGGCGACACCTCTGAGAAATACACCTTATCGCCTTTAATAAACAGCTCTACACCGAACAAACCACGGCCACCTAAGGCCTCCACCACGGCTTTAGCGTAGTGTTTGGCACTGGCCAGGGCGTTGTCGCTCATGACTTGTGGCTGCCAGCTTTCACGGTAATCACCTTTTTCCTGACGATGGCCAATAGGCTCACAATATTGAATCCCGCTCAGCGAGTTTACCGTTAACAAAGTAATTTCATAGTCAAAATCGATAAAGCCTTCTACTATGACCCGGCCTTTACCGGCGCGACCACCTTCCTGCGCGTACAGCCAGGCGGCCTCCAGCTCAGCCTCTGAGCGCAACACGCTTTGTCCTTTGCCCGAGGATGACATTATCGGTTTTACCACACAGGGGTAACCTATGGCATTCACTGCGGCGATAAAGCTGGCTTTATCACTGGCAAACTGAAACGGCGAGGTTGCCAGCCCCAACTGCTCTGCGGCCAGACGGCGGATACCTTCGCGGTTCATCGTCAGATTAACGGCCCGGGCGCTGGGCACCACATTAAAGCCGCAATCTTCTAACTCAATAAGCACCGAGGTAGCAATCGCTTCCAGCTCAGGCACAATTAATGCTGGTTTTTCGCTTATCACCAACTGACGCAGTGCTGCGTTATCCAGCATCGACATCACCACCGCTTTATCGGCCACCTGCATAGCCGGCGCATTGGGGTAACGGTCTACGGCTATCACTTCGCAGCCATAGCGTTTTAATTCAATACACAGCTCTTTGCCAAGCTCTCCGGCACCTAATAACAACACCTTAGTACTGCTGGCGGTCCCCGGCGTACCTATGTGTTCCAAATTTTGTTGAATTGTCATTTTACTTTCACCATAGGTCGGGCCGGGTTACTCCAGTCTACATGGAACATTTTACCCTTGGCTTTGTCGGTGCGCTCAAAGGTATGGGCGCCAAAATAATCGCGCTGCCCCTGCAATAAATTCGCTGGCAGAACCGCAGTACGGTATGAGTCGTAATAACTGAGTGCTGAGCTTAAGGCGGCCACCGGTATGCCTGACAGGGTGGCATTAGCCACAGCCTGACGCCAGTTTTGCTGATAGACCGAAATTTGTTTGGAGAAAAACGGATCTAACAACAGGTTTTCCAACTCGTCGTTGCGCTCGTAGGCTTCGGTGATCGATTGTAAAAACACCGCCCGGATAATACAGCCGGCGCGCCAGATCTTGGCAATTTCAGCAAAGTTCAGCTGCCAGCCATGTTCCTCGGCAGCCGTTTTCATTAAATGAAAGCCCTGCGCATAGACACAAATTTTGGCGCAGTACAGCGCATCATGCAGTGCCTGAATAATGTCGCGTTTTTGCTCATCCGAAATTAAATTGTGAGCCGGGCCTGCCAACACAGCGGCAGCCTTTATCCGTTCATTTTTCAAACTGGAAATAGAGCGGGCGTACACCGCTTCGGCGATAGTCGGCGCCGGGCTGCCCAGTTGTAAACTGCTGACGGCCGTCCATAACCCTGTGCCTTTCTGGCCGGCTTTATCCATAATCACATCCACCAGCGGCAAGCCGGTTTCTGAGTCTTTGGTGGCCAGTACTTCTGCACTGATGTCAATTAAATAGCTGTTTAGCGGACCATTATTCCACTGTTTAAACACCGCCGCTATGTCACCGGCTGGCATGCCCAGAATATCGCGCATCACCTGATAGACTTCACAAATAAGCTGCATATCGGCATATTCAATGCCGTTGTGCACCATTTTCACGTAATGGCCTGAGCCGCTCGGGCCTATATAGGCGGCACATGGCTCGCCTTCTGTCACCGGATTACCCGGCTCAAAACGTTCAATCGGCTTGCCGGTTTCAGGGTCAACTTTGGCTGCGATGGCTTGCCATAGAGGTTTAATGCGGGTCCAGGCGTAAGGATCGCCACTGGGCATTAAAGAGGGGCCAAAACGGGCCCCGACTTCGCCGCCAGACACAGCGGTGGAGAAAAAGATAAACTTGCCTTCGTACTGTTTTTCGCGCTCAACCGTATCAGTCCACAAGCTGTTACCGGTATCAACGATAATATCATCGGCCTGAATACCTGCATCAATCAACTTATGGCAGATATCATCTACCGGCTTGCCCGCCGGCACAGATAACACAATTAAATGTGGCGCGGATAAACGAGACAACAATTCAGTATAGGAGCTGCAACCAATTACCCGCGGCGCTTGCGCACCGCGCTCAGCAGTATCCTGTGCCAGTACAGCTTCCAGTTTTTGATGATCTAAATCGAAGGCGGCGACCCGGTAACCATTATCGGCAAGGTTTAAGATGAGGTTTTTGCCCATCACCCCGGCTCCGATAAAACCCACATCACACAGTAGCGCTGTATCTGACATCTGAGATTCCTTTAAAGCTTATTCTGGTACTAAACCGGCCAAAATGGCGCGCATTATAATAGAAAAGTACTGATAAACATACTGCCGTACTCAGCGGCAACTTTACTGCCATACCGAAATACTATGCGCATTTTGTAAATACTGGCTCAGCGGGTCCTGCTGTGGCAACATCAGGCCATCCTGTTTTGAGGTATCAAACAGTATTTGCCAGGGCTTGGCCGGTAATTGTAATGGCAGGCTGTTATTGGCGCCGTTAATCACAAACAGCAGGCTCTGCGTGCTGCTAAGGTTAGTGATGCGAAAGATACAACCTGCGCGGTCCGGCACATGCCAGTCATGCTGTTGCTTTTCAGTTCCATCGGGTAAAAACCAGCAAATCTGGTGCTTATCACCGTGCATATAGTACTGATCGTCTTGCAGTTGCAGGCGCAATACTGACGAAAAATCACGTCTGAACGTGACCATCTGCTGTACAAAGTGTAAGAATTTTTCGCTATGACTATCCAGTTGCCAGTTGAGCCAGGAAATAGCATTGTCCTGACAATAGGCATTGTTATTGCCATGCTGACTATGGCTTAACTCATCGCCGCCCAGCCAATGCAACATGCCCTGGCTTATCAGTAAGGTCAGCACCAGATTGCGCTTATGTAAATAGCGCTGCTGCACTATAGCCGGCTCTGTGCTGGGCCCTTCCACGCCATGGTTACAACTCAGGTTATGGCTATGGCCATCACGGTTTTCTTCGCCGTTTAACCAGTTATGCTTATCCTGATAACTGACTAAATCATGCAGCGTAAACCCATCATGATAGGTCAGGTAATTGACACTACAACTGGCCGGTTTATGATGTTTAAAAAAGATATCGCGCGAACCAAACAAACGGGTAGTAAATTCCGGCAGTACGCCTTTGTCACCGCGCCAGAATGAGCGAAAACTATCACGACATTTGTCATTCAGCTCAGACCAATTGGCCGGAAACTGCCCCAGATGATAGCCAAAAGGGCCCACATCCCAGGGCTCAGCTATGAGTTTAGCCTTTGATAACACGGGGTCTTGGGCGATAATTTGAAAAAAACTGGCATAAGGGTTAAAGCGCTTATGCTCGCGCCCTAAGGTCACCGCTAAATCAAAGCGAAAGCCATCCACCTGCATCTCAGTTAACCAGTAACGTAGTGCATCCATTACCAGTTGCTGAGTGGCTGGCTGCGATAAGTTTAAAGTATTGCCACAACCGGTAAAATTGCAGTAATTCTGATAATCGGTCATCTCTGCATGGCTGTGAAATAGATAATATTGCCGGTTTGCCAAACCCCGAAAACTTAAAACCGGGCCATCAGCGCCTGCCTCAGCACTGTGGTTAAACACCACATCTAAGATCACTTCTATTCCATGCTGATGATAAGTTCTGACCAGCGTCTTAAACTCTGTTACGGCATCTTCAAATTGGTAGCGCGGATCCGGCGCAAAAAAATTCACCGGATTATAGCCCCAGTAATTAGTCAGCTTTAGCGCGCTAAGCCTTGGCTCCGCCATAAAGGCAGCAACCGGCAATAATTGCACTGTGGTAATGCCCAACGCCTTTAAATGCGTCAGCACTGACGGATGACACATCCCCAGATAAGTACCGCGTAGCTCAGCAGGCACCTCAGGATGCTGCATCGTCAGGCCTTTAACATGGGCCTCAAAGATAATGGTTTGTTCATCCGCAATGCATGGCTTAACGCTGTTTTGCCAGTCAAAATCACCCTGACGTAACACGCCCTTAGCCAGCGCATGATGGCTTTTATCACGGTATAAACGCTCTTGCCACACCTGAGCGCGGTTCAGTTGCCGGGCATAAGGGTCAATCAATACACGCTGCGGGTCAAAATAATAACCTTGCTCGGCTTGCGCCGGGCCATCGGCCTTAAGTGCATACAAAGTGCCCTCAACAATACCTTGCACCGCCAGATGCCATACTGCGCCGCTTCGTCCGGCAAAGGGTAATTCTGCCAGTAACTCTTCCGTATCCGGTTGATACAGACACAGCATTAACTTAGTCGCATCTGGCGCATAGACAGCAAAGTTCCAGCTTAAATCCGCCTGCTGCTGCGGCCCCAGGGGCTGCGGTTGCCCCACTGACATCTTAAATAGCGGAATCGCCGGGCTCATCTGTTCACCTGTGTTTTAATCCCTGTTGCTTACTGTGCTAGCAGTGTATTAGCAGTTTAGCGTTTTTGTCGAATATACAAGGTGGCCAGTGGCGGTAAATTTACCGACAAGCAAAAACCTAAGCCATGATAAGGCTGTGCCTGCGCCAGCAGGGTATCGCCGGTGGCATAATCACTGCCCCAGTAAAAACGGCTGTCAGTGTTTAAAATAATCTCATAGTCACCTGCTGCGGCCACCCCCAGTAAATAACCGGCTCTGGGTAGCGGCGTAAAATTGGCCAGCACATAGATATGATCATCACTGGCATCAGTTCGCATAAAACTTAAGGTGCTATGCTCTGCGTCCTGATGATCCAGCCAACGAAAGCCCTCTGGCTGATAATCCAGCTGATATAAAGGCGCATGGCGCTGATAACTGTGGTTCAAATCGCGAAACAGCTGCTGCATACCGCGGTGTTTATCAAATTCCAGCAAATGCCAGTCCAGACTCTGGTTATGATTCCACTCGCGGCCCTGGGCAAATTCATTGCCCATAAAATTCATTTTTTTACCCGGATGGGCATACATAAAGGCAATAAAAGCCCGCAAGTTTGCCGCTTGCTGCCATTCATCACCAGGCATTTTATTTAACAGGCTGCCTTTACCATGTACCACTTCATCATGTGACAACGGCAGAATAAAGTTTTCGTTGTAAGCATAAACCATCGAGAACGTCAGATCGCTATGATGGTACTTACGATAGGCCGGATCTTTACTAATATAGCGCAGGCTGTCATTCATCCAGCCCATATTCCATTTAAAACCAAAGCCCAGACCACCGGCATCCACCGGCCTTGACACACCGGCAAAAGAGGTCGACTCCTCGGCAATAGTTATGGCCTTAGGGAACTTACTATAAATTTCAGTGTTCAGCCATTTAAACAGGCTTATCGCTTCATAGTTATGATTGCCGCCATCGACATTGGGGATCCACTCGCCTTCGTTGCGTGAATAATCCCAATACAGCATCGAGGCCACTGCATCCACCCGAATGCCGTCAATATGAAAATGCTCCAGCCAGAATAGCGCACTGGCTACCAGAAACTGCCGTACCGTGTCCTTGCCAAAATCATAGATGCAGGAGTTCCAGTCCGGGTGCCAGCCACGGCGCGGATCCGCATATTCATACAAAGGTGTGCCATCAAAACGGGCCAGGCCATGGCCATCTTCCGGAAAGTGCGCCGGCACCCAATCAAGGATCACACCAATACCGGCCTGATGGCAGGCATCGACAAAGGCTTTAAACTGATCAGGATGTCCAAAACGTGAGCTTGGCGCAAATAAGCCCAGCGGCTGATAGCCCCAGGAGCCATCAAACGGATGCTCCATCACCGGCATTAATTCAATATGGGTGTAGCCCATATCCAACACATAAGGAATAAGTTCAGCAGCCAGCTGCTGATAATTTAACGGCTGATTATCTGCCGTGCGCCGCCACGAGCCCGGATGCAGCTCGTAAATACTCATGGCACTGCGGTAAGGATCGACCGCCTGCCGCTGCTGCCACTGCTGGTCCTGCCACTGGTACTGATATTGATCGTACACCAGTGAGGCATGTGACGGAAATTGCTCGGCAAAAAAGGCCAGTGGATCAGCTTTGTGCGGCAACAATTGGCCCCGGCTGTCTTTGATTTCAAATTTATAGCGCGCGCCCTGCGCCATTTCCGGCACAATTAGCACCCAGTGGCCGCAATCGGTGCGCTGCATCGGATGACAACGGCCATCCCAGTGGTTCAGATCGCCAATTAAACTGACCGAGCTGGCATTGGGCGCAAACACCGCAAAACGGGTAGCAGTGATAGTCTTACCAGCAAAAGGCAAACTGATTAACTGCGCACCTAATTGCCGGTACAGGTTTTCTGGCTGGCTCATCACATGGTGCACCGCATAATACGCCGCTTGCTGAAATTGATAAGGGTCAATTACTGTACTTTGTTGCCTGGCGTAGCTTACCTCAAGCAAATAATCGCTGGCCTTGCGTTTACCTGGCAATACCAGCTCAAACACACCATTATGCTCTGCTACGGCTTTACACTCACCCAGTACCTTAGCGTTTTTGGCATCAAGGGCAGTAACAGCTGTCGCTGCAGGCAAATACACCCTTAGCAACATGCCTTTTTGTTGCCCCTCTACCAGGTTAGGTTGCCAACCCAGCAACGAAAACGGATAAGTACAACGCGCCTGTTCCAGTGCAGCTAAAGCCATAGATCTTGTCCTTATGTTATTTTTATAAAAAACATTTATCTTACAGCCGCTTGCTGACGGCACTGGCTTAAATCTTGTAACAAAGCACTGATATGCGGCTGTGTCGTCCACTGCTCCAGCTCAGCACTGAGTTTACGCCGCCAGTTTGGATATTCATCGCTGGTACCCGGAATATTCACTGGCTGAGTCATTTCTAACCAGTCTTCCAGTTGTAAACAGAGTAACTGACTCTGGCCAGAGGCCAGATGGCGCTGCAGCGCTAAATTTAAGGTTCTGTCCATCGCCAATTGCTCAACACTGCGCGGATAGTCTGCTGGCAGCATAGCATGGCCATGTAAGGAATCGAGTATGCGCTGTTTATTAGCGTGGCGCTGCTGATACAGCTGTTGCAACTGCTGCTCATCTTTATAAAGGCCAAGCTGCTGGCCGAGCTTTAAGTCTTCACAGTGCCAGAAACCAATCAGCGTGGGTAAATCGTGAGTGCTCAGTGTGGCCATGGCTTGCGCCGGGTAATGCGCCGGGGAAATATAGCCACCATCGGAGGCTGTTTCAAAAAAGAACACCCGATAAGAGTACATGCCATACTGTGCCAGCAACTCACGGATCCCCTCTGGCACTGTACCTAGGTCTTCACCTATGATCACCGCCTGCGCTCTTTGGCTTTCCAGCGCTAAAATGCCCAGCAAATCCATGATAGGGTAATAGACATAAGCACCGCCGCCGGCATCGGCTGCCGACTTGGGCACCCACCATAAGCGTAATAACGCCATCACATGATCAATGCGCAAGGCGCCGGCATCTTGCATATTGCTGCGTAATAACTCCACCATCGGCTGATAAGCCTGCTGAAACAACTGATAAGGATGCATCGGCGGCAAGCCCCAGTTTTGTCCGGCAGGCCCCAACGGGTCCGGCGGCGCACCGACACTGGCATCGCGGCAGTACAATTCGGCATTGCCCCAGATTTCGGTAGAGGCTTCACTGACCCCCACCGCTAAATCACGATATATGCCCAATACCATGCCTTGCTGTTTTGCCAATTGTTGCGCGGCGGCTAATTGTTGCTGCGCCATAAATTGCAAATAACAATAAAAATCCAGCTCAGTACTGTGGCTTTGCATAAATTGCTGTACCTCAGCTGATGAGGGATCACGGTATTGCTCAGGCCAGTTAGGCCAGCCCCAATGCTGTGAGTCTTGGGCAATTAAATAGGCATGCAAGGCATCATATAACGCTAGTTGCTGTAGGCTTTGGCCACCCTGTACTTTAAACTCATTAAAGGCAGCAGTTAGCTGGGCTTCTACGCCACTGTGCTGTACAAACCACTGATACAGATTTTTTAGCACCGGCAACTTAAGCTGCATCACTGCAGCGTAATCGACCCAGTCTTTAGCCCGCTCAGCGGCCAGCTGCGCAGCGAACCCCGGCGCTTCTGTTAAACAGCGGGTTTTCGGACATTGCTGATAACCGGGTAAGGCAGTGACATCCAGATAAATAATATTCAGCCAACGGCGCGAAGACGGACTGTAAGGGCTGGCACTTTCAGGCATGGCCGGGTACAACGCATGAATGGGGTTTAACCCTACAAAATCGGCGCCATTAGCGGCTAAATACCTTATCAGTTGCTGTAAGTCAGTAAAATCACCCACTCCCCAGTTACGGGCAGAGCGCAGGCCATATAATTGCACTGACACGCCCCACTGTTTTTGCGCAGTAAATTGCGCCGGTTGATAACACTGGCCAGGTGATAAGATTAATTGCTGGCTGAAACTGAGCTCAGTACCCTGACACTGCAAGACTAACTTGTGGTAGCCCATTGGCAACGTGAATGGCAGGCTATGCTGATATAAATGATACTCTTCATCGTCCAGCACCACCGCCTGTTGTAACTCCCCCTCAACCGGCACCAATACTAATTGCTGTTGCTCACCCTGCTCACTGGTCAGCACAAGCTCAAAAGGGGTATTGGCCAGCGCCAAAGGTACTCTTACCTCTAGCACTAAAGGCTCAGCAAGCAACTGCACCGACACCGGCGCGATAACTTGTTGCCACACATCCAGCTGGCGTTCCAGCAATTCAGCGCGGGCAGCGTCTTCATCGCTGATATTAAAGCCCTGCGCAGCTAATAACGCCAGTTGCGCCGCTTCACTTACTTCAGTAGGGTTTCCCCAGGCATCATCATATTGGGTTTCAATGCCACAAAAGGCAATCAGTTCGGCCAGTAAGGCAGCATCCATTTTTGGTTCCTTAAGCGCTAGCGGCTAATTAGCTTGCATTCACTGCAGATGTCAGAGGCTATAATAGCGTAATCCGCAGTTCAATTTTGTTATTTAATTACATATTTTGGCTTTTAAAGCGTTTATAACTTGAAAAATGCCATATTTAATGTAATTTTACTACACATTACTAGCTGAATACGTTTTCAACTATTCTTATCAGTTTAAACAGCGGAGTCTATATGTCTATTCGAGTCGCCATTAACGGTTTTGGTCGTATTGGTCGCAATGTGTTGCGAGCCCTGTATGAAGCTCATCAAGCTTACGATATTCGCATTGTCGCCATCAATGATTTAGGTGATGCTGCAATTAATGCGCATCTGCTGAAGTATGACACAGCCCATGGAATTTTTGCGGCTAACGTTGGACATGATGATAACGCTATTTATGTCAATAATGATGAAATCCGTACTTTAAGCGTGCGTAACCCGGCGGACTTACCCTGGGCCGAGTTAGATATAGATGTGGTATTGGAGTGTACCGGCCTGTTTACCGATAGAAAAACCGCCGGCGCCCATTTAACTGCTGGTGCTAAGAAAGTCATTATCTCGGCACCGGGTAAAGATGTCGATGCGACTATTGTATATGGCGTTAATCATCAGATCCTGACCTCTGATATGCAAATCATTTCCAATGCTTCTTGTACCACCAACTGCTTAGCACCTATTGCTAAACCCTTGTATGAGGCCCTGGGTATTGAATCTGGCCTGATGACCACTATTCATGCTTACACCAATGATCAACGCTTGAGCGATGTGTATCATACCGACTTACGCCGTGCACGGGCGGCAGCGATGTCGATGATCCCCACCAAAACCGGTGCCGCTGCTGCCGTTGGCCTGGTTGTCCCTGAGTTAGCCGGTAAATTTGATGGCTTAGCGGTGCGGGTACCCACCTTAAATGTGTCTTTAGTTGATTTAACCTTCATAGCCGGTCGCAACACCAGCATAGAAGAAGTTAATAACATTATTCGTCAGGCTGCCGCGCAAAGCCCGATGAATAAAGTGCTGGCGGTAAATGATTTGCCGCTGGTATCGATTGATTTTAACCACAACCCTATGTCATCTATTTTTGATGCGACTGAAACCCGGGTTAATGGCCGCCTAGTCAAAGTCATGTCCTGGTATGATAATGAATGGGGCTTTAGTAATCGCATGCTCGATAATGTCGTCGCCTTAATGGCTTGCTAAGTACCAAAGATGTTAAGTGTCAGCCCCATCCAAGGCTTTGGTCATCTGACTGATTTGCCCTGCTATCAGCTTAACTTCGGTGATAGCAGTGCGGTGATATCTTTGTATGGGGCTCAGTTGCTGTCATATCAGCCCAGTGCCGGCGATGAACGGCTGTGGCTATCAGAACGGGCGGGCTGG
>NZ_DAINOE010000093.1:0-10712 GCF_036735525.1 Arsukibacterium sp.
ATTAAGGCGTCATTAGAGCGCTTTTGCTCTTTGCAAGGCGCAAGCCGCGCAGCTCGGACTCGTGTGAATAACTGTAAGTGCGACCCGGAAGTGATTAACGAAAAGATTGCAGCAGCGAAAAATAGCACCGGAATAATCGGGTATTTAGACCGGGCCGGGGAGTGGATAGTGGAAAAAGTAACCGATTATTTCAAAGGGGAACAAAATGCAGGAATTAACCAGTATTGCGCAGCAAGTGCATGAAGAAACACGGGCGATTTACGATGAAACAAAGGTATTGGCTGGCAAAAATCCGCTGTTAGTGGCCGGCAAAATCCGGGAAGTGGCGCAGAGATCGGCGTTTAATAATATGAATTTGGCGCTAATTGCTTGCCGGGCAACGGAATATTCCAACAACGTGGCGCGGGAGCTGGATCAGCTAAAAAAAGAGTTAAAGCAACGCGGCTTAATTAGCAGCTAAAGGGGCAGCAATGAAACTAACAAAAGTAGCAATAGCGGTTAAAACCGCCCTGGGGGTGGGTTATGGCCCGCGATAATGTAGGCGTGATAAGCTGCCCGTTTACGGGCCAATTGTCAGTAGTTCGGGAAGATAAGCGGGGCAAGCTGTATTACTACAGCCAAGCCGGGAAAATTGCCCCGAATTTGCCAGCGGGCCAGCGTTGGTTGCAAGGCAAAATGCAGCCGCTAGAAAACTACACCATTAACGCAACCGCCGCAGGCTTCCCGCCTGACGTAAAGCCGTTAACGCAACAACCCGCAGCAACACAGGCGGGAAAACCGTTAACGGAACAGCACGAAGAAACGCCAGGCAAAAAGCCGGGCAATTGGTGGGAGTAATTACCAATGTTTGATACCGAAGAAAAGCCAGCCGCTTTCAGCGCGCAATACTCCGAACCGGCAGATATAACCGAAAATGAAACAGCAGAATGGAACGTGGCAGAGCAATTAGCCGGGGGCGTGGTGGTGGCCGGTGCCAGTGTTGATACCAGCCAGGAATTATCCGAAGTGGAATTTTCGATGGCTGATGTGCTCAGCCCGGCAATTCAATTAACCGCCGATATGCTCGCGCCGAATTGGGCAATAACCGAGGAAGAAAGCCAGGCACTTGGCGGGGTATGGGGCCAGGTTATTGAAGTGTGGTTGCCGGGTGCAACGCTTGATCCGAAGTGGGCCGCATTAGGGCTGGCCGCTGCCACTACGGCGGTTATTGCAAAAAGCCGCGCCGGGGTGCCAATGCGTAAGCCGAAAGTCGAAAAACGAGAAGAAAAAGAGGTGAACGCCAGTGAGTAGTGCATTTATCAGAAGTGACACCAGCCGCAGGGCAGATATCCGTTATTGTTGCGGCAGTACCGGCGCGGGTAAATCCAGTTACATCAAAGCAGACGTAGCCGCCGATAAACGGCTTCTAGTGTTTGATCCTGACGATGAATATGGAGATATTCCCGGCATTGTGTCGTTTCACGATGGCCCGGCACTGTTAGCCGCACTAAAAGAGCATAAAACCAAGCCGTTTAAAGCCAGGTTAGTGCAAGGCGGGCAAGCGGCGTTTGAATTGTGTAACTCGCTGGCGTTTGCCTGGACAAATTGCAGCTATATAGCCGAAGAAATCGCAGACGTTACCCGAGTGGGTAAGGCGCCGCAGCATTGGGGGCAGTTGCTACGCAGGGGCCGCAAGCGGGCCATTAAAATTTACATGACAACTCAGCGACCCAGCGAAGCCGACAAAACCGCATTAACCCAGGCCAGCATTGTGCGGACCGGGCTGCTTGGCCGTCATGCTGACCGTGAAGCGCTGGCCCGCGATATGGATATCCCTATTGCATTAATGGAAAAGCTGCGCCCGCTGGATTTTATCGAAGCGCACCGGGACGCACAGCGCCGGGTGTTTGTCGGTAATGCAGCAGACGGCACACGCGAAGAAATCACCGCAAGATTGCGGGATAACGCGCCAGAAGCCGAGCCAAAGCCAGCGCAAAAAGCGCCTGTAACGGCCAAAAAGCCCGCGAATAATTCCGTTAAGGCGCCAAGGCGAAACGCGGCGCAAAAAGCTGGCACTTTAAAGGCATGACACCTGTAATGATGCCCTGTATAGCACAAATAAATTAACCAGCAGAGCAGGGCAAAAAAATGAAAGCAAATATTAAATTTATCTTATTAGTGGCGGTGGGTGTAATGGCGGGCAAAGTCATTACTAAAAATCTGCCGTTAAACCTTCGCCGTCACGTTAGCTAATCAGGGGAACATCATGGCTCGCAGCTTTGACAATGTAGTAAACATCGAAAACGTATTAGCAGGACGCCGCGCCACGGTTCGCTTACCGCTTGGCCCGACCTACGACAAAATCCATTTTAAGCTGACAAATGTAACGGCAGCACAGCTAACCAATTTTAAGTTGGAACTGTCGGGAATTCTGGTTTCAGATTTTGCCAGCGCCGCGCTGATGCAAAGTATCGACCAGTATTTAGGCCGTACCATTGAAAGCGGCTATTTTACCTGGCATTTCAATGAAGATGATGTACTGGCAGAACTGTCTGACGGTCGCTTTTTTGGCTTAGCCACTCGCGGTTTATCATCTGCAACTATCAGCTTTGATATTGCAGCCGGTGTAACCGATCCGAACATTGAAATTTTTGTGGAACGCTCAGAGCCATTCCCAGCAGTTGGCCAGTGGATCCGTAAATTGCGCAGCTACCCCATTCAGCAAGCGGCAGCCGCCTTTACGGAAACCACCACGTTACCGCTAACCCGTAACCCGCAAATACCGGGGCCGGGCGGTGTAATGATTGACCAGCCCGTTTATGCGGCCCGCTACTATGTGCAAAAGTCAGATATTGGCGATGTAGAGTTTAAAGTGGACAGCGTGACATTCTTTAAACTGCCAAAAGCGGTTAATGAATACATGCAGCGTCGCTATAAACGGGTGCCGCAGGCCGGTTTTAACGTGCTGGATTTCACCCTGCAAGGTGATATGAAACAAGCATTTCCGCTGCTACCAACCATTCAGGATTACCGCATTAAACATTTTGCGGCAACGGGTGGCCAAACCGTGATCCACGTGGATTACTATGACCGCTTTGGCAACCCGCTGTAAGGAGCCATTATGTACGTAACAACGGCAGAACAAAGCCCGGTACTGAATAACAATGGCGCCCCGGCGTTTTTGGCGCAAATCCAGGGCGGTATTGGCTGGGCATTAGACCAGTACCGGGCGATTGAGGAAATTAAAGCCATTCGCCAGACGCCGCAAGAGCAGCTAACAGCAAATAAGTACCAGGACAACAGCGCAGCGAACAGCAGTACAACGGTGGCGCAGCCGACCATTGCACCTGATCAGCGCAGAGCGCAAGACTCCATGACAGTGGCGGGCGTGACAGTCAGTAAGCCGGTGCTTTACGTAGTGGCGGGCGTTTTGGCGCTAATTGCCGCTAAAAAGTACGGGGTGTTGTAATGCGCGGAAATGGCAACAAAGCCTTTTTTAAAGGAGTGGCGGCCGCGGTGATCGGCGCGTTTTTAATTAACTGGGTGGGCAATAAAATGCGCACCAACAAGCAACCGGGGGCGTAAATGTTCGGAGCAATGATGGGCGCGGCAGGGGGCGGCGGTGGCTACTCTTTCAGCGGTAGCAGCGAAGCAACCAGCGGCGGCGATCAGACCGGAGGCGCATTTTACGGCGGCGGCATCAGCCGCCAGCCTACGTCTGCCGCTAGCGCTGGCGCAAATAGTCAAACCATTCTGTTACTTGGCGCGGGTGCCGTCTTGCTCGCTATCTTACTGATTAAAAAAAGGTAGGCAGTATGCTTGGCGGCTTCTTTAACTCAAAATCCAAAACCCAAAACACCCAAAATACCACCAATACCAGCATAACGCAGGATATGAGCGACAACAGTTACAACGATAATCGGCAAAACACCGATATTGTTATGAGTGGCCAGTTTGCCGGGGTGAACAATCAGGGCGGCAATATATCCATTGTAGACGGTGGCGCGTTTAACGTAGCCAGCCAGGCCATTAATGGCGTTATTGATTTAACCGGCGAAACCGTTGGCCAGATGGCCAATTTAGCTGATCGCGGTTTTAGTCTGGCTGACAGCTTAGGTCAGGGCGGATTTATGCTGGCTGACAGCTTAGGTCAGGGCGGATTTATGCTGGCTGACAGCGTAACAGCCAGAAGCAACAATTTAGCCGACAGTCTGGCCCGGTACAATTCAGACGTGGCCCGGGACAGTATCGACAGCAGCCGCGCCATTACCGGCGCACTGCTCAGCTACGCCAGCCAGGAATCCGAGCAAAGCCGCAACCTGTCAGAAAATACCACCCGTTACGCACTGCAAGCAGTGGACAGCATCAGCCGCAGTGACGGCCAACAGTTGGGCGTGGAATCGTTGCAGACGCAAAAATGGGTAATGATTGCACTGGCCGCTGGCGCGGTGGGTATTGCTTTAATTCGCAAGGGGTAACAGATGCTATTTACATTAGATATTAAGCAGGGAGAAACCCGCGAAATTACCGGCGAGGGCCGCTATTTAAACGTATTAAGCGCCAGTGCGGGCAAAGTTAACGTCAGGGCGCTATTCAAAGGCAGTTATATCTTGTCGTCAGATATGCTGGCAGGCGATGCCGTAGAGCTAAACAGGACGGCAGACCGCCTGTATTTGACCATGCCAGAATATGGCGTGGCGGTGATTTGGTACAGCGATATTAAGCTGCAAAATAACGGCGTCACAGTAAAAGCAGCAGGTCAGTTAAAAGCGACACGCAAACAAGTGTTTGGCCTGAACAAATTAAATACCATAACAGCCCAAAATCAAGCCATTTCTGTTAGGCCAGAAGATGATATTACTATCGTTGGGGCTGACTTAAATTTGGCAGAGGGCTACACGCTGCAAGCAGGCGTTGAAAAAGAATTTAAGGTGTCTGGCGATATTTACGGCTATGTTCAGCCTGCCATTGTCACGCCGCCAGAAGTCGAAGCGGTTAAAACCCTAAATGGTACAGCAGGTACCAATAGCAGAACATCAGGGGGTAGCCCTGATTTGCTGGTGTATCACTCGCCAATCAGTAATAGCCCGGTGGCGGTGGCAGTGATCAATGGCGCGAATCAGGCATTGCCAACATCGTTAGTGGCCAGAGTGGGACCGGCATTGGTGGCGTTTGGTACGGCCAATAGCCGGTGGGCCTATCGTAACGGCACGTTCTACAATCTGCGGTTTGATTCCAGCACGGGTAACTATGCGATATTTGAATCAAGCGATTTAGTCAGCTTTAAAGCGGCAGCGGTGCGACCAGCAACGGGCGAATCCATACCGTTTGTTCAGTGGGGCGTGGGGGTGGCGTTTGACGTAGATAAAACAGGCCGCTTTGCCTGCATAGCCAGCGGCAATCAATCAACACCGAGGATGTCAGTCGCGGTAGTGGTCGATATGGCCAACAACGTCTGGCAATACAGCACCGCGCAAGTTGATTTTTCAACAGGATTAGGTTTGCTGGCCGGTGTCGGCAAGTTTGCAGCGGCATCGGGTAGCAGTCTTTATGCCATAAGCGCCAGCGCTATTACCAATTTGAACATAACAGGTTTGGGTTACACCGCAAGCGATAATCGAAAGTTGGCCGAAACCTCGTTCGGGGGCGTCCGGGCGCTGCGGGATAAGGTGGTGTTGCTGACAGATGAGTCAACAGGCTGGAAAGTAGATTATTTGGAAATGGGTGGTTTTGAGTTTGACAGCGCCACGATTGCCACGGCAGGCGATACGCTAATAACTGCAAAGGCTAATAACCTAAATTTCATTGATTTAGGCACCGGCCAGAAAATCACAGTACCCGCTACAGGCAGCGTGGCCAGTAAAACCGTGCTGGATTTAAAGGTGATGCAAGACGATGCGGGGCAAGCGGTGCTGGTGTTCAACACTGCGGGTACTTATCCGGATAATGGCCTGCATACGCAGCCGCTACCGGTGTTGTCAGGCACGATACTTCCTAAAAATATTGAAGTGCTGGAACTGTTTTAAATGAAAACATACGCACTGGCCGCAGCCGGTGCGGCCATACTTATCGGAGTGTTATACATGGCAAAGAAACAACCCGCAGATGAGCCAGCCGCATCAGATGCGCCGCGTGGTATTCGCAACAATAACCCGCTGAACATTGAGTTTAATCAGCGTAACAACTGGAACGGCCAAACCGGCACCGATGGCCGCTTTGCCACCTTTGAAACGCCATTTTACGGCATCCGGGCGGGCGCCAGGATGCTGAAAAACTACGCCGCCAATTACAATATCAGAACCGTTCGGGAAATCGTGGGCCGCTGGGCGCCAGCGGTAGAAAATGACGTTGAAGCCTATGTGAACAGCGTGGTTAAGCGTACCGGGCTTTTCCCGGATATGTATTTGGCGCCAGGTGATTACCCAATATTGATTGCCGCCATGATCCACCACGAAAACGGGCAACAGCCCTACGACTTGGCACTGATAACCGAAGCCACGCAGGCGGGCATGGCATGAAACTGACCAACAGCCAGCTAATGTTGGCAGTAGGGCTGGGAGCGCTGGCGCTGGCTGGCGCCTTTGTGTTTACCCGCCTGAGTAAAGCCCACAAAGCGGGCAGCGACTTTTTAAAACCTGCGGTGGACGTAATAGGGGACGCAATCAGCGCGGTTCGCTATGCAGGCACCGGGCTAGTAGCCAGCCAGGCGGGGATTATCTTGCGCCCGAAAGATTTTAAAGGCGGTGTGATCACTCCGCTGGCGTTTAAAGCAGCGTCAACTATGCACCCCGGCAACCCGGCAATCTTGCAACAGATCATGACACCGGCAGGCAACTTGCGCGAACCGTATTTAAGTACGTTGTTAGCGGTTAATGACACCATTTTAATTTTGCCTGATGGCAGTATAGAAACAGGAAAATAATAATGAAAAACTGGTTTAAAAAGCATAAGCGATTGTTAATCGTGGTAGCCGTGTTAATTGGCGGGCCACCGGCGACGGTTTACGTGAATGTGGCTGACGCGGCTATTGAGCTGTCAGAAGTAGCGGGGCAATAATGCAGGATTTTGTATTACTCATGCAGGAAGCACTGGCCACCGGCGCCAACGGTGCCACGATAGCCATTGCTTGGTTTCTGTTTAAAGTAGAACGCCGGGTGCATATTCTGGAAATCATGCAGGGCATACGCCGGGCCGATGTTAAAAAGCGCCAGGGCGATCAATAAACGGCACCTTTGACCAGTCCACGGCCCGCATCAAAAAGGGCCAGTGCGTTACCTGATCCAAACTGACACTGTGACCGCTACGCAAATATAAACCATCATGTTCAAGCTTTACCCCGGCCCGCCGCCAATTTTCTGGCAAATAATCGCCATTGGCCAGCATTTCAAGGCTAAGCCTGGCTCGGCGTGGCAGGCCGTATTTTAACCAACGCTGCGCGGTGCGCTCGGAAACGGCGCAAAATATCGCCAGCCGAGCAACATCAGGATTTTGATTGACAACACCGGCAGCGGTAACAGTAGGCAGGGCCAGAAAGCCGCAGGTAAACAATAAAGCATGATCACTGATAGACCGAGTTTGAATTAACATAGAATTACTTATTCCTTTTAGTAATAAAAACAGCGTTATTTGCTAAAACAGGTAAATGCAAAAAACGCGCCTTTAATCGGGAATTTGAACAAAAAGGCAGTAATAATAAGTTTGTTTATTTAGTAATCAATTATTTGCGATTTAACATAATATACAATTGCCCACTGACCAAAAAAATTAGCCTATCTTAATCAGTGGGTTAGTCATCATTTAAACCGCGTGAAGCGTCATTTTGGCGTTTGATTTTATCGCCCTGTCAGCCACACCACACCAAAAATCAAACACTTCGGCGGACCCTTGTTTCATGTAGCGCTCAGCATGAACGCAAGCCATGACAATCAAGGGATCAATCTCTAACAGGTCAGCGACTTTTAGTGCCATTTCATCTGATAGATAAGATCGTCCTGAGCGATAGTTGCCTATTGTTGAGGTGTTAACGCTTAATTTTTTAGCGAGTTGATAATCAGAAGTTAAGCCATACACGGCTTTCAAGTCATTTAGAAAGTCAGTAGTTTGCATTTTGTGTCTGCCATTTGTTCAAAAAACCCACACAGAGTATAGACCAATAGCACAAGGGTTGCATACCAAGGCAAGGCTTGCGTAATCTCAGGGCTTGCCTTATCCTGTTTTCGTTGTCTGCCAAGACGACAAAAACCCCACGGGCGGCAGCAAGGCTTACTCCATATTCACTTGCTGCTTAGCCCTCCGCCGTGGGGGCGGATGGGGCGGAGAATAATCAGGAGCCAAAAAAATGCAAAATTACAACCACCTGGGCAAATTTTTAAAAAAAGAAATGTGTCAGTGTTCTGATCCGGTAGCCGCTGAAAGCATGGCGTCACAATTCGCTTATTTATCGCATTTACACAACAACCAACTAAGCATTGCCGAGCTAACCAAGCGCATTGAAAACCTTGAAAAGCTGAAAGCGGATTATGCCGCAAGCATTGTCGATAACCGACCCACGTACCGCGCCAAAACCGCGCAGGCCGTCAGCAAACTAACCGCTTTGCAGGTGGCAGCATGAACGTAATAAGACTGGGCGGTAAATTCCATTTATGGCCGGGCAAGCGTTACAGCATGACATTGCCGTCAGGGCTGGCAATAGAGGGTAAGTTTTTAACTGTGGTTAGTGATGCAGTTGACGACCAGTATTTTGTTGTGGTGTTCGAGCTTGAAAACATCGGTGATTTTAACGTCACGATAGGCGTACATCAGAAAATCATATTTCACCCTGATTTTGGCATTAAGCCAGTGCTGGAAGGCGGTGCAGCATGAGCATGTTAAGGCACCATTTAAAATGGCATAAATACTACCTTAATGAGTGTTTAGACTCATTGCTTGAGGCGGCACATTGTGAGTTTGAGGGCTTACCACTAACGGCGGAATCTTGCTATAAGTGGGCGCATAATGAAGTTGCGCAAGCAAAGGAAGAAATAGACGCCATGCTGGAAAATTTAGAAATTGAACGAAAGTACAACCATGTTGGATCCACTAAAAAGGCGCTAATTATTCACCGTATATTGTTAAATCGTGTTACCCGTTGCGAGTGGCATTTGGCCGGGCGGGTGCTGCCATAATGCTAAGCTCAGCGTTAACCGATTGGCGCTGGTCAAACTCCCTGGTTGATCCGTTACCAGCCCGCTACGAAAAAAGCATTATCAGCCGTTACACCTCAAAATATAAAGCCGATGCCGTAGCCGCCAATGTGTGGCTGCGGCGCATCATGCAGCGCATCCACAGAATTAAAATGCCGCTAACCGCTATAAGCTCAGACGCCAGCGCGGCCAGTTGGGCAAGTGAGCATTACCGTTTACGTTACACCACAGCCCGCAACAGTTACCGGGTAATAGATGAATTAATACCGCGTTATGAGCATTTAAGAGACTACGCGCAAAACGCCGGGTTTAAAGCGCCGGGCGTGGGGCGTAAATCTATGACGCTGGCCCAGGTTAGCCAATGTGTGGCGCATCTGGATAACGAGAAATGGTGGCAGCGCCAGGCCAAAACCACAGCCGCGCAAGCCCGCGAATATATCGCCATTGCATTAGGGTTGGTGGGTAAACATGCAGAAAGTTACGTTAGCAAAGAGTGCTTGTCAGAGTGGACAAAGCAGCAGCAAAACGCCGCAGAGTTCCTCGAAAATAACTTTATCGGATGCGAGTTTGAAACAGATTACGGCGGTTTTGACCTAGAAGTGTGTAGCCTTGCGGATGCGTCGGCTAGTTCTACGGCTAACCCGGAGATAAGACGGCTTGAAATGATGGCCCGCATTAGGGGCATGAAAGAAGCCGCAGAAGCGGCCGGGCATGTGGCTATTTTTGTTACCTGGACAGCGCCGGGCGCATACCATTACAACGCCGGCCGCAAATGGTCGGGCGCTGATCCACGTGATACTCAGCGTTATTTAACAAACCAGTGGGCAAAGTGCCGGGCAGAGTTAAACGACAATGAAATAAAAATATCCGGTTTGCGGGTAGTAGAACCACACAATGACGAAACACCACACTGGCACCTATTGCTATTCGTTGACCCGGGGCAAAAAGAAGCGCTGATCCGTTTAATGAAATGCTACGCCTTACAGCATGACGCATACGAAAAAGGCGCAGTAGAACACCGGTTCACTGTTGAAGAAATCGACCCCGCAAAGGGCTGCGCCGTGGCCTACATTGCAAAATATATCAGCAAAAGCATTAACGCCGCCAAAAACGAAAATGAGCCCGACACCGAAACCGGCGAGCCGTTATCAGATGTTAGCAATAAATGCCGGGCGTGGGCGTCACGCTGGCGCATAAGGCAGTTTCAGTTTATCGGTGGGCCATCAGTATCAATATGGCGCGAATTGCGCCGCATCCGTGAACCGTTGTTATGTGAGCAAACCGAAGCAATCAGACTAGCGGCAGATAAAGGCCGCTTTTGTGAGTTTATCCAGCTTATGGGCGGGCTGTCAGCCAGCCGCAAAGATTACCCGGTTAACACCATTAAAAAAGTATCAGAGACAGCCAGCGGCACAGTGCGGGAGAAAATAACCGGCATTATCAACGCCGCGGGCGCTTACATGATCACCCGTAAAAACTGGATCCAGTTAGGAAACATTAAGGCGTCATTAGAGCGCTTTTGCTCTTTGCAAGGCGCAAGCCGCGCAGCTC
>NZ_DAINOE010000094.1:0-10620 GCF_036735525.1 Arsukibacterium sp.
GTAAAATGCTTACCGGCCGTGATGCGGCGCACAAGCGTATTGCCGATATGCTGCAGCGCGGCGAAGCCTTGCCTGATGGTGTCGATTTTAAAAACCGCTTTATTTATTACGTCGGCCCGGTGGATGCGGTGGGCGATGAAGTGGTGGGGCCGGCCGGTCCGACTACCGCCACCCGTATGGATAAGTTTACCGAGATGATGCTGTCGCAAACCGGTTTATTGGGCATGATTGGTAAGTCTGAGCGCGGTGATGAAACAGTGGCCAGCATTAAACAACATAAAGCGGTGTATTTAATGGCGGTGGGCGGCGCGGCTTATCTGGTGTCCAAAGCCATCAAAAAGTCGCGGGTAGTGGCATTTGCCGATTTGGGAATGGAAGCCATCTACGAATTTGACGTGGAAGATATGCCGGTGACCGTGGCCGTCGATAGCCAGGGTAACAATGTGCATCAACAAGGTCCGGTGTTGTGGAAAGCCAACATTGCTGAGCTGGATGCCAAACTGAGTCAGGGCAGCTAAGTCGCATATAACAACAGGCCGCAACCAAGAGTGCGGCCTTTTTTATCACAGGGGAGTCAGATGAAATATTCGATATTACTGGCAGCAGCGGTAGTCTGTACTGCTGCGCAAGCCAAGGGACCGTTAACGGTTGAGCACCTGAATCAGTTTAATAAAGTGTCCGACGTGGCGCTGTCACCAGATGGCCAGCACCTGGTATTCAGCCAGGCCAATGGCGGTTTCAGTCCGGCCGATACCAGCCAGGATTTGTATATTTTACATTTAGATAGCCGTCAGCAGCAGCGGTTAACCCAGCACCCGGCACGAGAGAGCCAGGTGCAATGGAGCCATGATGGCAAAGCCATTTATTTTGTGGCTAACCGCAATGGCTCAGAGCAACTATGGCGGTTGCCGGTTGATGGCGGTGAAGCACTGCCAGTAACGCAATTACCGCTGCCGGTGGCCGGCTATAAGTTTGCCGCTGATGGCAAAACCCTGGCACTGGCGTTATCGGTGCGCCCTGGTTGCCAAAATCTGCAATGTACGCTGGATGCCAAGGCCAAAGACGCCGCCAAAAAAGACAGTGCGCTGGCCTATGATCAGCTGATGGTGCGCCACTGGGATAAATGGCTGGATCAGTACCGTTTGCACCTGCATGTTGCCAGCCTGGGCGAGGGCCCGGTTACCGATGCGACTAACCTGATGGCCGACTGGAACACCAGCATTGCCGGTATCAGTGAAGTGGCCTTTACCCCGGATAACCAACATCTGGTGTTCAGTGCCAAATTGCCGGGCAATGATCAGGCCTGGCATACCAACTTCGACATCTTTCAGGTAGCGGTCAGCGGCGGCGAAAAAGTGAATTTAACTGCAGATAATCCGGCCTGGGATGCTAAGCCTAAGTTTTCGCATGATGGCCGTTTTATGGCTTATCTGGCGATGAGCAAGCCTCAGGCAGAGTCAGATCGTAACCGCTTGATGTTGCTGGATTTGGTGACCGGGCAGCGTAAAGAGCTGGCAACCGACTGGGACAGATCGGTGTACGATTACCAGTTTGGCCGTGATAACCGCACCATCTTTGTTACCGCTCAGGACTTAGGCCAGTTTAGCATCTTTGCCATTAACACCAGTTTTGGTGATGTGCGTAAAATTTATGGCGATGGCTATGCCGGCAGTTTACAGGTGGCACAGGACCGGCTGGTATTTACTAATCACCGCTTAGATTTACCCACTGAGATTTTCCAGATAAATCTGGATGGCAGCCGGTTACAGCAGTTAACGGACG
Organism: Arsukibacterium sp.; assembly: GCF_036735525.1. NCBI lineage: Bacteria > Pseudomonadati > Pseudomonadota > Gammaproteobacteria > Chromatiales > Chromatiaceae > Arsukibacterium > Arsukibacterium sp. The sequence goes on from NZ_DAINOE010000094.1 coordinate 1,783, forward strand.
TGAATGCCAAATGGCGTGAGCAAGTCACTTTTGGCCAGTATGAGCAGTTTAGTTTTGCCGGTGCGAATGACGCCACTGTCTATGGTTATCTGGTCAAACCCTGGAACTTTGACCCGAAAAAAACCTACCCTATGGCGTTTTTAGTGCACGGTGGGCCTCAGGGTAGCTTTGGTAATATGTTTAATGAGCGCTGGAACGCGCAACTCTATGCGGCCAAAGGCTATGCGGTAGTGATGGTCGATTTTCATGGTTCAACCGGTTATGGTCAGGCCTTTACCGATTCGATTAGCCGTGATTGGGGCGGTAAACCTTTAATTGATTTACAAAAAGGCTTTGAATATATCGTAAAAGCCCAACCCTGGATTGACGGAAATCGTGCTTGTGCGCTGGGCGCCTCTTATGGCGGTTATATGATGAACTGGATTGCCGGCAACTGGCCAACCGGTTTTAAATGCCTGGTTAACCATGCGGGCTTGTATGATATGCCGAGTTTTTATGGTAGCACCGAAGAGCTGTTTTTCCCGGAGTTTGACTTAGGCGGCACCGCCTGGGATAAAGACAGTGATTACCATAAATTTAATCCGGCGGCCCATGCTGACAAATGGCAAACGCCGATGCTGGTGATCCATGGCCTGAAAGATTTCCGGGTACCTTATGCTCAGGGCTTGGGGGCTTTTACAAATTTACAGCGTAAGGGCATTGAATCTCGACTGGTGATTTTTCCTGATGAAAACCACTGGATCTTAAACAAAGATAACCGGGTGCGTTGGTACGGTGAAGTATTCCAGTGGCTGGACAAATATACTAAATAATAACAGCTAAACTATACCGCTGATGTCAGGCAATAAGAAAACCGGATTGTGCTAAGCCAACCGGTTTTCTTTTACCCGCTTGAATAAGGAGATACTGATGGCGTTCAATTTTCAACAATGCCGTGATTATTGCCTGATGCAATTGCAAAGTGTCGAAGATTTTCCCTTCGGCCCTGATGCCTATGTCTATAAAGTTGCAGGTAAAATTTTCGCTATCTTAGGCGAAGAGCAGGGCATCGCCCGGGTTAATTTAAAGTGCGACCCGACGGAGGCGCTAATGCTGCGCGATATTTTTGCGGCGATTAGCCCTGGTTACCATATGAACAAGCAGCACTGGAATACCGTGCTGTTAGATGGCAGCGTGCCAGACAACGAAATTAAACGGCAAATAGACAATTCTTACCGACTGATCGTCAACAGCCTGCCCAAAGCAAAACGTGGTGATTCGCTGATGGCAGCTTTAGCCGGTTTTGATAAAGATTTTATCAGTGAATTAGAAAAAAACAGCCACACCGCTAATTTGCCAATATTCGGAACTGATGATGCAACTGACTGACATTGTTATTTTAGATGGCGCCCGCACCGCCATTGGCAGCTTTGCTGGCAGTTTGGCCAGTTTAAGCCCGGCAGAGCTAGGCACGGTAGCAGCCAAAGCAGCGATAAGCCGCGCTAAGGTAGCTGCAGCGGATATTGATCATGCGGTATTTGGCCATATTATTACGACTGGCCCGCAAGATGTGTATTTAGCCCGGCATATTGCGCTAAATAGTGGCATGTTGCCGACATCTGCGGCTTTTAATGTCAACCGCTTATGCGGCTCTGGCCTGCAGGCCGTGATCTCAGCCGCGCAGCAAATTCAGTTAGGGCTGAGCCAAATCGCACTGGCCGGTGGCGCCGAAAGCATGAGTAATGGTGCTTACTTACTGCCCAATGTGCGTGCTGGCCTGCGCATGGGCCATGCTGTGGCGACAGATTTAACCCTGGGCATACTGAGTGATCCTTTTGGTAGTGGCCATATGGGGCTTACCGCAGAAACCATTTGTATCCAGTATGCGTTAAGCCGCAGCGATCTTGATGCTTTTGCCCTGCAAAGCCAGCAAAGAGCGGCTTATGCCCAGCAACAAGGCTATTTTACTGAGCAGATAGTGCCCGTTACTGTGAAAACCGCACGCAACGAACAGCAATTTAATTGCGATGAGCACATCCGCCCTGATACCAGCTTGCAAAGCTTAGCCAGCTTAAAACCCGCTTTTAAAACGGATGGCATAGTTACCGCCGGCAATGCTTCAGGTTTAAATGATGGCGCTGCTGCTATGGTATTAACGAGCCTGCAATTAGCAACAAAGCGTGGTTTAAGGCCCAGAGCACGTTTACTGGGTTATAGTTTTGCCGGGGTGGAGCCTGGCGTGATGGGATTGGGGCCAATACCGGCGGTACAGCAATTACTGGCGCAAACCGGCGTTAAGTTAAACGAAATTGCTGTCATTGAATCAAACGAAGCTTTTGCCGCTCAGGCGTTAGCGGTGAGTCAGAGCCTGGGTTTTGACCCTGCTAAAGTCAACCCCAATGGCGGAGCTATTGCGCTGGGCCATCCGGTGGGGGCAACCGGCTCAATACTGACCATTAAACTGCTGGCAGAGCTAGAGCGGCTCGGTGGTCGTTATGGTTTGGTGACCATGTGTATTGGCGGTGGCCAGGGCATTGCGCTGCTGCTGGAGGCGGCTATTTAATTTAAGCTGCCGGTATTAAGGTTGCAGCATAGCGGGTAAAGGGGTAGTGGCTTTAACCGCATAGGCATGTTGCTGTTGTAACAGCGCCAGTTGCGCTAAACGTTTAGCCAGATTAGGGTGGCTATCAAACCAATCAGGAAGTACTGCATCACTTTGTTGTTGCATCGCCTTAAAAAAACCTTCTGCGCCGCCGGTATGGCCATAATGGCAATGCAGTATCTCTAATGCGGCGGCATCGGCAGCCAGTTCACGTTGCTGCGAATGCTGCGCCATACCTAACTCGGTGACAGGCATAAACCACTGGCTGGCACTGCTACTGCCGGTTACGCCATACACCAGACTGGCCAGCACCAGTGCCCGGCCTAAGCCGCGTAAATGATCACGATGCTGCAAATGTGCCAGTTCATGCGCCAGCACAAAGCTTAGCGCATTTTCGCTATCTAACTGCGTTAATAACCCCTGATACACCAGCATTACGCCACCGGGTAACACCCCGGCATTGCTGATGTCCTGCTCAATAAAGCGCAATTGCACCGGATAGCGCAAGCTGCTGCATTGTTGCAATTGATTGGTCAGCTGCTGCAAGGCTTGTTGCTGCTCACTGGGGTTAACCTGAGCACTGGCAAAATGGCCAAACCATTTATACTCCAGCTCCGGATCCAGCTTGCTGACTACCCGATCAATCAAGAGCCCTAACAGCAAATAAATCAGTGCTACGGCCAGTAGTAAAGCCGAGCCCAGCAGTAATAATTCCCTGCCAGGCTGCTGATGACTGACGTTATCATTCTGCTCTGGCAGGCGCGGGTGATAAGCCATTAGCGGCTGTTTACTGCAACCTGGCCATAAATAGCAGTGCCATAAGCCAGTAGTTCGACTGAGCCAATACCGTTACCGGCGGCATTGTAAATGGACGACGTTTCAATACGGATATTGATGATTTGGCTGGCACCCGGGCAGCTTTCTTTCATCCTGAGCATGGCTTCGCGTCTTGCTCTGTCGAGTAAGGTTTCATAGCTTTGCACCGGGCCACCGACTAAACTGCGTAAGCCGGCGACAATACGTTTAAAGTAGTCGATAGAAATCACCACACTGCCAGTGACCAGCTCGCTACGTTCAATCTGCTGCATAGGAATTAACAGATAGCGGCTGCTGGTGTTTGGCAACACCACCAGCTCAGCCTCACGCTGTGCTATGCTACTAAAATGCTGGCTTTCCAGGTAACGGCCAACAAAAAACCCCAGGAGTAATAAGGTAATAAAACCTATAAATGCAAACATGGCTTACTCCACGCGCACGGCCGTGCCATAGACATAGATTTCAGCCGCCCCTGCGGCTACAGATGATGTAGAAAAACGCACATTAACAATAGCGTTGGCACCGAGCTGCCTCGCTTGCTCAGTCATACGTTTTATGGCTTCATCACGTGATTCATTTAACAGCTCGGTATAGCCGCGTAATTCGCCACCAAACACATTTTTTAAACCGGCCATAATATCGCGACCCACATGTTTAGCCCGAACTGTGCTGCCGGAAACGACACCATAGCAATCAGCAATGGTTTTGCCGGGTACAGTTTCGGTATTAGTAATAAACATTAACGCGTCCTTTTAAATTGCATGTTAATTTAGCGTTTTATATTACTGTTAATTATATAATTTGCCTACATCTTGTAAGTCGCAGTGCTGATTTATTTGGTAGCGCCAAGCTGAATTCGCTGCAAGGCTGCCAACTGAGCCGGTTCCTGCGCACCAGAAATCAGGTATGTATTATTGATAATAAAAGCGGGTACTGAGGAAATGTCAGCATGCTGTAGAGTGACTTTTAACCAAGCTCAGCCGCCAGAAAGTCTACCAGCACCCGCACCTTGGCCGATAAATGGCGGTTTTGCGGGTAAATCGCCCAGATACCATCATCCGGTTGGCGTAGCTCATTTAGCACTGCGACCAGTTCACCACTTTGCAGCTGATCTTTGACATAGTAGTCAGGTAATTGCACTAAGCCCAAGCCTTTTAAAGCGGCATCCAGCAATGCCACACCACTGTTGCAGGTAATCCGGCCTTGCGGTTTAAACTGCTGAATTTTACCTTGTTGCATAAAGCGCCACTGCACTACTGTGCCGGTTAAGCACTGATGTTGCGCCAACTCAGCAATAGTGTCAGGTGTGCCGTATGCGGCAAGATAAGCAGGCGATGCCACCACATATTGTGTGCGGCTGGCCAGCTTGCGGGCTATTAAGCTGGAGCTTTCCAGCGTGCCTAGCCGGATGGCCAGGTCAAAACCGCCCTGAATTAAATCGAGTTTGTTATTGCTGAGCTGTAAATCTAGTTCAGTATCGGGGTAGAGTTTTAGAAAATTATGCAGCAAGGGAGCAAGGCGGGTTTCACCATAAAATACCGGCGCGGTCAGTTTAATTAAGCCACGTGGGGTAGCTTTTAAATTTGCCAGGGTACGGTTGGCCTCTGCTAAACTGCTGACCAGGTGGCGGCAATGCTGCAAATACAGCGCGCCTTCTTCGGTTAGCTTAACATTACGCGTAGTACGATACAGTAGCTTGATCGCCAGCTGCTGCTCCAGCTCGGCAATATTGCGGCTTACCTGGGCGACTGAAATACCGAGCTGTTTTGCCGCTTTGGTAAAGCTCTGTTGTTCGGCCACGGCGACAAATTCGCTGATCCCGGTCCATTGTTTCATTTTATACCTTGTGAATCTACCCCTGGCTGCTTGCGTTAACATAACCCAACTCTGTTAAGGCAGCGGTTGGAACCCCGTTTTGGTTGCCACAGAGTGTCTGAGCCCTGCCGTAGGCATAAAGGCGAGTTGCTGTGGCAAGCCAGGGCGGGCGTTGCAACGTAAGCTGCCTGCGGACCAACTATTACATATATACAAAATTGGTTTGCATTTTAACCATATTAACTCTCATATGAAAACAATACAAAACACGTTATAGTTATCAGCATAAATGACTTCGCCATATTTCCAACCAAGGATACCCTATGAAGATGATTAAAACCCGCGCCGCTGTGGCCTGGGGCCCAGGCCAGCCGTTATCGATTGAAGAAGTGGATTTAATGCCGCCACAAAAAGGTGAGGTACTGGTAAAAATCGTGGCCAGTGGTGTCTGTCATACCGATGCCTTTACCTTGTCAGGTGAGGATCCTGAAGGTATTTTCCCGGCTATTTTAGGCCATGAGGGCGGCGGTATTGTTGAGGCCATCGGTGAGGGCGTCACCTCAGTGGCAGTGGGCGATCATGTGATTCCACTCTATACACCTGAGTGCGGTAAATGTAAGTTTTGTTTATCTGGCAAAACCAACCTGTGTCAGGCCATTCGTGCTACTCAGGGCAAAGGCTTAATGCCGGATGGCACCACGCGTTTTTCAAAAAACGGCCAGCCAATTTATCACTATATGGGCACCTCTACTTTCTCTGAATATACCGTTTTACCGGAAATTTCACTGGCAAAAATTAATAAAGCCGCGCCGCTGGAAAAAGTCTGTCTGCTCGGTTGTGGTGTCACCACCGGCATGGGTGCCGTGATGAACACCGCCAAGGTAAAAGAGGGTGATACCGTGGCGGTATTTGGCCTTGGTGGTATTGGCTTATCGGCGATTATAGGGGCGGTTATGGCCAAAGCCAGCCGCATTATTGCCATTGATATCAATGAAGATAAGTTTGATATTGCCAAAAAACTCGGAGCCACTGACGTGGTGAACCCGAAAAAATTCGATAAACCCATTCAGGATGTGATTGTTGAGATGACCGACGGCGGCGTCGACTTTTCCTTTGAGTGCATAGGGAATGTCAATGTGATGCGCTCAGCGCTGGAATGTTGCCACAAAGGCTGGGGGGAGTCAGTCATCATAGGGGTTGCCGGCGCCGGCCAGGAAATCTCCACCCGGCCATTTCAACTGGTCACCGGCCGGGTATGGCGCGGCACGGCTTTTGGTGGCGTAAAAGGCCGCACTGAGTTGCCAGACTATGTTGAGCGTTATTTACAGGGCGAGTTTGAGCTGGATACCTTTATTACCCATACCATGCCGTTGGAGCAGATTAACGACGCCTTTGATTTGATGCATGAAGGCAAGTCGATCCGGGCTGTGATTCATTTTTGATGGATTAGATGTTTATTTTAGGACAAATTACAACACCCGCCTTGGCTTGTCACAGCAACTATGCCGGGCTCTCCTGCCCGGCACCAGAGGCCAGCTGATGCTGTTCAAATTCGTTCCTGACGAATTTGTCACCCTTTGCCTACGGCAGGGCTCAGACACTCTGTGCCAACCAAAACGGGGTTCTAATTCGTCCTCTTCGACTTAGGTGGCATATTCCATGAATACAAATGAGTTAGTGAAAACCAGTGAACAACGTTGCTTTGGAGGTAAACAAATCAGGTTTACCCATCAGTCAGCCGTAACCAACTGTGAAATGCAGTTCTCGGTATTTCTGCCGCCACAAGCAGCGTCGGCCAAAGTGCCTGCAGTATATTGGTTATCGGGCCTGACCTGTACCGATGAAAACTTTTCAAGTAAAGCCGGTGCGCAGCGGGTGGCAGCCGAGCTGGGTATTGCACTGGTTATGCCTGATACCAGCCCGCGTGGGGCAGGGGTGCCGGATGACGAAAACGCGGCTTACGATTTTGGCTTAGGCGCCGGTTTTTATGTTAATGCCCGTCGCGAACCTTTTGCTAAGCACTACCAGATGTATGATTATATCGTCAGTGAATTACCCGCTTTGCTTGAAGCACATTTGCCATTAACGGCTTGCCGCAGTATTAGCGGCCATTCGATGGGTGGCCATGGTGCGCTGGTGATTGGCTTGCGTAACCCTGAGCGTTACCGCTCAATTTCAGCCTTTTCCCCGATTTGCAACCCGATTAACAGCCCCTGGGGTATTAAGGCTTTTAGCGGTTATTTAGGCGATGATCAAAGCCAATGGGCGCGGTACGATGCGACTATGCTACTGCAATCAATGCTACTGCAAAATGCCAGGCAGGTTCCGCCAATCTTGGTTGATCAGGGCACGGCCGATAGTTTTTACCCTGAGCAGTTGCGTACCGACAGTTTGATCACAGCAGCAAAGCAGGCTGGGGTAACCGCCGAAATTCGTCTGCAAAACGGCTATGATCATAGCTACTATTTTATCGCCAGTTTTATAGAGCAGCATTTACGTTTTCACGCTAAGCATTTATGTAATTTACAAGCTTAGCTGCAACACCCGCCTCGGCTCGCCACAGCAACTCGTCCTTTGCCTACGGCAGGACTCAGACACTCTGTGGCGACCGAAACGGGGTTGCAGCACGCATTGCTGTTTTACAGCGACACGGTGTATCAAGTGTTGCATACTGGCATAATCAAACTAGTTACCCCATCGTCCCGTCTCAAGGAGCTTTGCATGAGCTACGATAACAACAATATTTTCGCCAAAATTCTGCGTGGTGAGATCCCCTGTTTTAAAGTTTACGAAGATGACGACACCCTGGCTTTTATGGATATTATGCCGCAGGCAGACGGCCATGCGCTGGTGATCCCCAAACATCCGGCGGTAACCTTGTTGGAACTTCCGGCCGATAAAGCCGCTAAAACGCTACAAACCGTGCAAAAAGTCATGGCGGCGCAAAAGTCTGAACTGGGGGCTAAGGGCGTAGTGCTTATGCAGCTTAACGGTGAGGCGGCCGGCCAGACAGTGCCACATCTGCATTTTCATCTGATCCCGGCTCATGTGTCAGAGTTAAAACGGCATGCCGGTGAGCAAGGCGATATGGACAAAATTAAAGCGCTGGCAGAAAAAATTCGCGCGGCCTTGTAAGCCGCTTCAGGCTGGTTTCACTTGAGTGTAAAAGGGTAAGTACGTAAGGTAGCACCCTTTTAGCGTCATTAGTTCGGATTACGTTATGTTATTTGTTAAAAGACAACCTCGTTCACTAGTGCTGGTAATTGCATTCTTGGCTGCAACTACATGCTTAGCGGCCTGCAGTAAGCCGGCTGAGGTTGTGGCACCAGATATTGGCCTCACATTTCATCTGTTGCATATCAATGATACTCATTCACAATTTGATGCCACGCCAGCGGCGTTTCAGGGGCCGGATCGGCGTATTTATACCCGCATTGGCGGCCATCCCCGGTTACTGACGGCTGCACAGCGGTTAAGAGCAGATGCCGAAGCGGAGGGCCAGGCCAGTTTATTTTTACATGGCGGAGATGCCTTTAAAGGCAGTGCTTATTTTGAATTGTTTGAAGAGCGCATTAATATCGAGGTGCTAAATCAATTTGGCTTGGACGCCATGGTGTTAGGCAACC
>NZ_DAINOE010000095.1:0-10407 GCF_036735525.1 Arsukibacterium sp.
TGCTGCCCGGCGCCACATCGGTGGTGCTGCCTGACAGGGTTAAACTATTATCTGCCGCCAACTCTGCCGCCACAGTAATGGCGGAATCCACCGCATCCAGCGTGATGCCGGTATTGGCATTAATGGTAATGCCATTATTATCCACCGCGCTCGCGGTGATGGTCAGCGGGCCATCGACCAGGCTGCTGATATCAATGCCGGCCAGGCTGTAACTGCCATCGGCATTAACTAGGGCATTAACCACCACGCTATTGCCAAACTGATCGGTAATGGTCAGTGCAACCGTGCTGCCCGGCGCCACATCGGTGGTGCTGCCTGACAGGGTTAAACTATTATCTGCTGCCAACTCTGCGGCCACAGTAATTAAACCTTGTGAAAAAGTGTCCGTAGCAGCGGCAGTGCCCGAAGCGGCTGTTGTAACTAATGCATTAAAGCTTTGTGTATCAATAGGAGATATTTGCTCTGAGATACGGGTAAGCTGAACAAAGCTGTGGCCCGATGACGCGCCCCCAGTAACACCTGCAGCGGCATCTTCCAGCTCAGCCAGTAAATCACCTTCACCATCTAAAACGGCAAGAATATCAGTCACGCTTTCAGGAAATACTGCACCATCAGGATCCACCTGAAGCAAAGCCAACTCTTCTGGTGTAATACTAAGTTTAGAATCAGAAGGCAGCGTATAAAATTGTCCTTCTAAATTCAGCATTAAAGACGCGTTATCTGCAATGATGACTTCAGTACCAATAGTGACAACATCACCGACTTGCAAAACCACCTTTGTATCGTCGTTGTTTAACATCCATGCTTCACCATTTACTTGCACTACTGTTGCCTGAGCCATATTCACTTACCTTTTGATTAATTCAGTGACATTCTTACATTTTCAATTTAAAGGTAACATCGTACTGTGGTACGATATTGCTTAGTAATTATCCAAAATTTCACTGTGTTAGTTTTAGTGACGCACTAAAGCGTATTGTAAGAAGGTAGTAATGACCACTTCACGCCCATTTAGACTCCTTGTTGTATCTGTTTCACTAACTTTTTGTTCATTAACAGCATATTCAGCACCCACTATTAATGAAGCTGTCAGGCAGGCGATTGAAACGCATCCTGAAGTTGATGTTAGATGGAGAGAATTTCTAGCAGCAGGTTTTGGCACTAACGCCGCAAAGGCAGGCTATTTACCTAGTGTTGATTTAGCTACCGGCTATAACTACCAACAATTAAATTACGGCCCAAAGCGTGAATTTGGTAGTGGCTTTGCTCGTATTGGCCTTACTCAGATGTTATACGACGGAAGCAGAACGCGCTCTGAAGTCAGCCGCTTATCACATGAACAACTGGTTAGTTACTTCCGGTTGCTGGAAACTATTGAAAATATTGGTTTTGAAGCCTTTAAAGCATACCAGGACGTATTGAAGCACCGGCAACTGGTTAACTTGGCTGAAGATAATCTGCAAAAACATTATACGGTTTACAAACAAATCGAAGACAGTGTGATAGCTGGCCGTTCCAGAGCAGCTGATTTAGAGCAAATAACCGGTCGACTATCACTTGCACAATCTAATCTGATGATCGAAGCATCTAACTTGCATGATGTCACAGCACGCTATCTTCGTTTAACAGGTCAGGCCCCCTCGAGTGATATGCGTACCGCGGCACTTGAGATATCAACGCCACAGAAGTTATCTGAAGCGCTTAACCAAAGTTATCAATTTAGCCCAGCCTATCATGCTGCCTTACGCAACATCGAAGCTGCTGAAGCAGCGCACAGCACTGCCCGAGCAAATTTCAAACCACAAGTCAGCCTGAATAGCAGCTATACCTACCGGGATACCGACCAATTTGGTTTTAAAAGTGACCGCTCTGAAGCTCAGATTGGCATTGAAGTCCGTTATAATCTTTTTAGCGGTAAAAGAGACACTGCCAACGCCAAAAAAGCCATTGAAGAAATTAATATTGCAAAAGATTTGCGTTTAAAAGCCTGTATCGATATCAGGCAAAATATGCAAATTGCCTTTAATGAAAATCAGCGTTTGGTGAAACAAATTCCATTCCTAAGCCAACATAGAATTTCATCTGATCGTGTAAGAACAGCTTACAAACAGCAATTTGATATAGGCCAACGCTCATTACTGGATGTATTAGACTCTGAGAATGAATTTTTTCAGGCGAGCAGAGCCTGGTTAATTGCAGAGGCAGAGAACCTTGTCTCTCAAGCAAGGATTCTGGCAACAAGTGGTAAACTTATTGAAGCATTGTCTTTATCCCGCAATGCCTTACCTTCGTTAGCCGATTTAGGTGCACAACCTATTACGGTTGATCCGGCCTCTGCCTGCCCGGTAGATTTTGCCTACGATACCAGTATTTACAACACGGACTCAGATCAAGATGGTGTGCCTGATTACCTGGATTTCTGCCCTAATACACCGGCAGGTACTTCAGTGGATGCAAGAGGATGCTCAGTTAGCCAGCCAATAGCTGAGCAAGCAACTGCTGCTGTAAAGCTAGATATTCACTTTTCTCATAACTCAAGTGAACTTCCGGATGATGCAGCTGCCATTTTGCAGCAAATAGCAGCGCATATGCAAAGCAATCCTGAACTCAGTGTAGAGATAGCCGGCCACACCTCGTTAGATGGTTCAGACTGGTACAATCGTCTACTATCACAACAACGCGCTGATGCTATTCGTACTAGCTTAATAGCGCAACATAAGATTCCGGCAGCAAGAGTCATTGCTGTTGGATATGGAAGTAGCCAATTAGCAGTAGAAGGTAATACAGAAGCTGCACGTCAGGCTAATCGCAGGGTAGAAGCGCGCTTTAAAACACCTTAAACTGAAATAAGGTTTCTATGCAGGTAACAACCAAACCATCGTCTGCCGGACCATTATTTGATGCTTTTAAGTACATTTGTCAGTACCACAGTATTTATATTAATGCCGACAGCTTGCTTAATGGGTTGCCTCTGGAAAATGGCCAATTAAGCCCATTGGCGCTTGAGCGGGCCGCTAAAAGAGCAGGGCTTAGCTGTAAAATTATGCAAAATGGCTTCGCCGGAATAAATCCGGCATTGCTTCCCGCTATCGTATTAAATGAAGATAATCAACCCATCATACTGCATCAGATTAACCTGGATAATACGGTTACCATTAGTTATGCAGAAGATGCCGAAACCGCCTTTACTGAGCCAACTAAACTTTTTGCCGAACGTATCAGCAACACCGTTTTCTACTTGCGCCCAGCGCTGTCAGCAAAAGTAGATAACATCCCCAAAACATTACTTCCCGGCAGACACTGGTTTTGGGGCGTGATAAGCCAAAACCAGTTGCTGTACAAAGATGTCATTTTGGCATCTATCTTGATTAACTTGTTTGCGTTGGCGACACCGTTGTTTGTCATGAATGTGTATGACAGAGTTGTGCCTAACAGTGCCATTGAAACATTATGGGTGTTGGCTGCAGGTATTACACTGGTTTTTGCATTAGATCTGATATTAAAACTACTAAGACATTACTTCGTCGATCTTGCAGCAAGCAGAACAGATATCAAACTCTCAGCCATTATCATGGATAAAGTGCTGGGCATGCAGCTTGAGTCCAAACCTAAAACCACTGGCAGTTTTGCTGCATCTATTCAGGGGTTTGAATCGGTCAGAAGTTTCAGCAGCTCCATGACATTGGTCTCCCTGGTCGACTTGCCCTTTGTTCTGCTTTACCTGGTATTTATCATATTGATAAACCCCTGGCTGGCATTGCCTATCATTATTGGCGGCCTGCTAATTGTTTTGTATGGTTTTATCGTCCAGCACCAGCTCGCGCAATTGTCTGAAAACGCCATGCAGGTCAGCTCAGAAAAAAATGCCAGCTTAATTGAGGGGCTGTCTGCGCTTGAAACGATAAAAAGCTTTGGTTTACAAAGTTTTCGACAAAAAAAGTGGGAGCAGCTTAGCCTGCTAAACAGCCACAACACCGCAAAAATAAGGGCCGTGTCAACCTCTGTCAGTACAGTGTCATCTTTTTTGCAGCAGTTGTCCTCCATTGCCATTATTATCCTTGGCGTCTACTTAATCATTGATGGCCAACTCACTCAGGGTGGTCTTATCGCTGTGTACTTGTTAAGTAGCAGAACATTGGCGCCAGTTACCCAGGCGGCAGGCTTATTAGCGCAATTTAACCAGGCTTCTACTGCCATAAACGCCTTAGATGAACTGATGCAAAAGCCCTCTGAGTCAGATTGCACCCGAAAAAAAGTAGCTATGCCCAAGTTAATCGGCAGTATTGAATTTAAAAAAGTCAGCTTCAAATACCCGGATACTGAGTATTTTGCATTGCAAGACGTAAGCTTTAAGATCCAGCCCGGTGAACATATTGCCATAATAGGAAAGAATGGCTCAGGCAAAACCACGGTAAATAAGCTGATTCAGGGGTTATACAAGCCAACGTCAGGACAAATATTGATTGACGGCGTCGACTTACAAATGCTCGATTTAGTCGCAGTCAGAAAACAAATAGGCTATGTGCCTCAGGATATAACCTTATTCAGAGAAAGCCTACGCTTTAATATTGAGTTAGATACCCCCGCTGATGATGATAGCCATTTACTTAAGGCTATACAGCAATCTGGTGTTCAGCATATCATCGAGCAACAGGCTGCAGGTCTGGAATTGAATGTCGGCGAATACGGCCAACACCTATCGGGTGGGCAGCGACAATCTGTGGCCTTAGCCAGGGCAATGTTTAAACAACCCGCCATTTTGTTGCTGGATGAACCAACAGCGGCCTTGGATCATGCCAGTGAAGAAGCGGTAAAACAAAGCTTATTACAAGGCAGCACTGACAAAACCCTGATTGTAGTAACACACCGCAGCCCTTTATTGACGCTGGCGAACAGACTTATCGTGATGGACAAGGGGAAAGTTGTCGCAGACGGCCCTAAAGACAATGTTTTAGAAGCCTTACGACAAGGCCGTGTGGTAGGGGCATAAATGAACACTGAGAAAAAAAGCCTGGCTGAAAAACAGTTTTCATTATTAGCAGCGACCGAGCGATATCATGCCCGCCAATTCAGTTTTCTGCAAAAGTGGTATTTGAAATCAAAAGGCAGTAACTACTCTGCGGACTGGGTAGAAGAAGCAGAATGGGCCAGGGTTGCCCAAACGCCTCTACGGGCAAGACAATTACTGTACGTCACCGTATTAGCGGTAGTTGCGCTTTTGCTATGGGCAGCAATCGCAAAAGTAGATGAAATTGCCCGCGCCAGCGGCCGGGTTATTCCTTCCACGCAATTACAAACCGTGCAGGCCTTAGATGGCGGCATGGTACAACAAATTTTAGTTCGTGAAGGCCAAATTGTTGAAGAAGGCCAATTGTTACTGCAGCTTGACCAAACCCGGGTCAGTTCTTCATTAGGCGAAAGCAGGGCGTTATTAATGGCTTTGCAAGCAGAAGTAAGTCGGTTGCGTGCCTTGGTGCAACATTCCCCTTTAACCTTTCCTGAGCAACTAGAGAGTGAAGAGCCAACACTGGTGCTGGCGGAGCGGCGACTGTATGAAACGAGCCTGGCTGAATTACAACAGCAGCAAGGCGCCTTAACCGAGCAAATTGAACAAAAACAGCAAGAGCTTAATGAAGCCCAAGCGGCAGTAGAACAATATACCCAAGTTATCCGCTTTAGCGAACGCGAGCTAGCCGTCACAGTACCCCTTCTCAGCTCTGGTGCAGTATCTGACATAGACATACTGCGCTTAGAACGCGACCTGGCAAGAGCTCAGGGTGAGCTTAACCGGGCAATAGCCAATGTTAACAGGGCTGTTGCAGCCGTCAGAGAGGCCGAGCAACGTAAAGCAGAAACGGAGCTCTCAGTGCTTAATCGCTGGCAAACGCAATTAGCGGAATCTGAGTCGCGACTGGCGTCATTACAGCAAGCACAAGGCGGCTTAACCGATAAAGTTCGTCAATCGGAAATACGTTCTCCGGTTAGAGGAACCGTGCAACGCTTATATATCAATACCGTTGGCGGAGTTATTACTGCCGGTCGTGAAGTGGTCGATATCGTACCCTTAGATGATGTCTTAGAAATAGAAGCTAAAGTATCTCCCTCTGACATTGCCTTTATCAAGGTAGGTCAACATGCTGTGTTACGCTTTAGTGCTTATGATTTCAGCATTTTTGGTGGCCTGGCAGCAGAAGTCAGTCATATCAGCGCCGATACCATCACTGATGAAAAAGACATGACCTATTATCTCATTCGCTTACAAACCAAGCAGCAAGCAACGGATACAGAGCTGTTAATCATTCCAGGCATGACGGCAGAAGTTGATATTATGACAGGTAAAAAAACCATTCTTTCATATTTAATTAAACCCTTCAGCAGAGCTAGGTATTATGCTCTGACCGAGCGCTAATGATGATAAAAGCAGTTTTCATTACACATTGCACTCAAGCTGTTAAACCTTTAACGAGGTTTTTTGAGCAAGTGGTCCTTATTAGCGATGCCAATGATATTGTCAAGATTACATCAGATATTGTATTTCTGGATTTAGCCTTTGCAAACAGTATCCAACTTATGTCAACGTTAACCAACACACACAATATCATCGCAGTAAATGACAGCTTATCTATACCACAAATGCAACAGGTACTAGAACAAGGTGCTAAAGGCTACCTGGCTATTAATAGCCCTGCAGAGCAGTATCATGCGGCTGCTAATGCTGTGACCCTTGGCGCCCTTTGGATCCCGCCTGCTTTAGTGTTACACCTGAGCAAAGTATTGACACAGACATTCAGTCAACAACCTGATACAGCGTCTGGTAATGCCAAGGGTAGCTTAAAAAGCCTGACAGAGCGGGAAAGACAGGTAGCAGAGCTGGCAGCTAAAGGCGTTAGTAATAAACATATTGGCCAACACCTGCACATAGCAGAGCGCACCGTAAAACAACATTTAACCAATGTTTTTGCTAAATTAGGTGTAAAAGATCGTCTTCAGCTTGTACTGTTTCTCAGATAAGGAAAAGCCATGTTTGTAAAACGCGACCAGCACGGTGAGATATGCGCAGTCAGTTTACATCAAACAGCTGACTGCGCTGAATTCATTGATGATAAAGCTGCAGACTTAATCGAGTTTTGCCAACGTCATTTTGCAGACACTCAACAAAACAATACTAAAGAACATCCAGGCCGCCAACTTCAAATCTCGGATGCTGATCTGGCAAGGGTGTTAGAGGACGTTATCGATGCCTTAAGCATCAAAGGCATCTTAGCGTTTACCGATTTACCTTTAGCTGCTCAACAGAAACTGCTGCAAAGAAAGCACCTCCGAAAAAACCTTACAAGTCTTGAACTAATCTCAGATGACGACGACAGTTTTATGCCTTAGGCGGCAAGATTACCACCGGACCGGCTACAGCATAAAATCCAAGTTGCCCCAAACTTTTTAGCGCTTGTTCAGAAGTCACGCCATCGGCAATAACCTCTGCACCTAAAGCTTTTCCTAACTGAATTAAACTTATTAATAAACGTTGTACCTGTTCATCTTCATACTGTCCAATGATGGCTGCATCTATCTTCAAATAATCCAACGCCAGGCTTTCCAAGCCATTAAATTTATTCAAACCGTGCCCACAATGCACTAAGCCAATACGCAGCCCCAGTGGTTTAAACCCCATCACTATCGCCTTCAGAGCCAGTTGATGCTCTAAAGCCACCTCTTCAGAAAATTCAAAAACTAAGCGTTGTCTGACCTCAGTAGGGGTTTGCTTTAACAATGAAATCAATTGAAGAAAACAGCTTTCATTCCCCAAAACTGCTTCAGATAATGTTACAGCTACAGTGTCACCATCAGTTGCTAACCTTATAGCCGTTTTACACATCAATAAATCGACTTTATCCATCCAGCCAAAACGCTTGATCCAACCAATCACCCTGGATGCTGACATCAGAGTATTTTCAATTTCTAATTGCAAAAAAAGTTTATTGTGCAAAAAAGATGAATCCATTTTTAGAACGGGGAAAGCTCTGGGCACGGTATACTGCCGCTCAAGTGCCGGGTAAATAGCTTGCCGCCAATAATTACTGCCATGCGCCTGAGGCAACAATATATGCTGCCGTTTACATCCTGACATTGCAGACACCGCAAGATCAGACAACAAGGTATCTAACTGAGATAAACATTCTTCTTTACTTTTAGCACCAGCCAAATCAGAAGCGACACAACTTAACTGCATTTTATTCAGCCCAACCTCCAAATGTAATTTGGCTTCCAACGCCTCATGTAAATTTGAGAACGCATCGTCTTTATCTTCTGAAAATGGAATTATCGCTAAAAAATCACTGCCATTAAGTCGACCAACCACACTGTCTTTTGATGTAGTTGAGATGATGTTTAACATGCTTCTGAGCAAAGTATCTGTTTTTTCCCTGCCCAGAAGCGTATTAATGTCTGCCAATTGATGAATCCGAAACAAAATAGCCGTTTTGCTTTCTACATCTGCAGAAGAAGCATAAAAATTTGAAAGCCAACTCAGCATATAACCCCGATTGAAGCAAAACAAATTAGGGTCTTTCTGTGATTTCTCCTGTAACTCTGCCGTACGTTGTAATTCAGTGTCCAGCATATCTTTGACACGGTGGGTTAGGATATTCATGGCTTTAACAACACGCCTAAACTCAAGGGTAACCGGCTCTTTGCTGCTGATAAAACGCCGCTGCCCAAGAGCTTCAGCTTGATTCACCACATTTTCAAGTGGTTTACTGATGAAGCGCAATGCAAAGCTCGCTAAAATACCAAAAATCAATGCCACCCAAAAACTCCAGCTAGCCAGAGCTAAGGTGGTTAGCCATAAAGCATCAACCGCATAATCGTACTGACTTTGCAGTGTTAGCGTGCCGAATTGCATCCAACCATCCTGAATCTGAGCCACTCCTGGGTTAAGCTGCAAATTGAGCAACCTCTTAAACCATGTTGGAGCCTGATGCTCCGACACCTCGGTATCAAAACGTATCAGGGTATTATCATCAGCAGTGGAGAGACTAATGTATTGATAATGTCCAGAATCAAATTGAGCAGCCAGCAAGAGTTCCAAATGGATGAGGTCTTTTTCACTATGAGAGAGTAACAAACCTAAATTCGTCGCGTTATCAATATTTTTTAATTGAAGTTGCTCTTGATAACTGTCTCGATTTTGATAGGTCGAAATAAGTACACTGGAAGAAAAAGTCAGTGTTACGAGTATTATAATCCCCAACCAAAGTTGCTTAATTAATGACATGACTGCCTCCGCTTGCATTGAGCGAGTTCATAATAAAATTCCTTCATTGGGGAGTCGCTCAAGCAAATCACGCCATCTTGATAAGCGAGCACGGGGAGATTGTGTTGAGCGCATTTCTGATTGCCCTGCCCAAAGCCCTTCGGCATTAAAACTAAACACAGGCGTTAAATCATCGCGCTGAGAAGCCGGCAAAACAGCAGTAATTAAACTATCCAAAATCAAGGGTTCGCTTTCCGCTGTTGGGTAATAGGCTAACACCATATGCGCCTGACTCAGAGGGCTACCTAAAGCGCCCAGTCTCGTCCTGACATAGATTAATCTTAATTTTGTATCATCAATACGAAGTTGTCTTAAAGTAATATACTTAGCTATTGCCCAGTCTTCGCAGTCTCCCCGCCCTGCGCCAAGTAATTCTGCCGGAGATGCCCAATAATCACTTAAACCATATAATTCTTGATCTGTTGCATAGGTAATATGCTGATGAAAAAAGGCATTAACGGCATGTACCATGTCCAGCTCTGAAGCATAGTGGTGATCATTAAGAAATAAACGGTACTGCTCGGCACGGGCAATCGAAACGCTGCTGTATTGTGATGAAACAAAAGCCACAAACTTATCTATCCGAATAATATCGGGTATCCGACTAAAACTATTTTTAACAAATACACTGCAAATCAGGCAAAACACCAACGCTGCAACACCAGATTTTCGAAACAGTTGGTAAGTGCGCAAAGCAGAAAAGTACCTTTTAAAATGGTATTAAAAACTTGAGTTTATATCATATTAAATAAAGAGCCCTACAAAAAAAGACAAAGTTTTATCAACCTTGTAAGTAAGGTTAAAAGGTCGCCACAAAGCCCGGACGTTGGTAAGCCGCCAAGCGCTGCTCCAGTAAATTGGCCAACGCCAATAATTCGGGCTCTGACCAGGGCAAACCCACCAGGCTGATTCCTAATGGCAAAATACCGCTACTGCCGGCGGGCAGCGTTATCGACGGATAACCCGCCACCGCTGCTGCGGTCGAGGTGCCAAAGTTAAAGGCATCGCCATTAACATGGTCAATCGGCCAGGCGGGCCCATAAGAGGGCATAATAATCGCTGCTATACCCTGCTCGCGCAAATAGCTATCCAGCGCC
>NZ_DAINOE010000096.1:0-10365 GCF_036735525.1 Arsukibacterium sp.
CAGCAAGCTTATCTAAAGCACAATTTTAAATTACCTGATGCACTTAAATGGCGGCAAATAGCTCGTTACTGAATGCCAGCTTGCAACAATAAAAACAGTTAATACATATAACCAGAAAGAATATAAAATCAGATTTTCAAATTTATTAAATATATTAAATTAGTTCTACCACAGCAGCATTGCCCCCCAAAACTAAAAATAACTTATCCCACACAGGACTACTTTTTATGAAATATGTTACTCGTACCGTACTGACCAGCGCCATTTTGTTGGCCCTGTCTGTCCAGGCACAGGCAAATACCATCAGCATTTATGGTCGTGCTCATTTATCGTTAGATCATCTGGAGAATAGCATTGACAGTGGCACTAATGTGTCGAGCAACTCAAGCCGACTGGGTTTTCGAACCAGCACTAAACTGGATAATGGTTTGGAAGCTTTTGTACAGCTGGAGCAAACCATTCGATTTGATGAAGGCAGTGGCCAGTTTGCTGATCGCGATTCTTTTGTTGGTCTGCGTGGTGATTTTGGTTCAGTAAAACTGGGGCAGTTTGATACCCCCTTAAAAATTATTCGTGGCAAAGTTGACCAGTTTGGAGATCGCATTGGCGATATCCGGAACCTGACCCGCATCAACACCGGCGGCAGCAATATCGGCAACGTGTTTGATGAGCGTTTTAAAAACGGTATTGCTTATGAGAGTAACAAGTTTAATAACATCAGCTGGGCCTATCATTACACGCCACACAATACTACAGGCTCAACGGTGGACAATATCCGTGAATCTTACAGTACATCCTTAACCTATGAAGTAAAAGGCCTGTATCTGGCCGCCGCTTACGAAAGCTTTGAAGGCATCGATGGCGATGATCCTAAAGCCCTGCGTCTGGGTGCATTTTATGACATTAACGATAAAGTACGCTTAACCGCGCTGTTCCAGCAAGCCAGTGATATTCCTGGCGGTGATCGCCATGTCTATGGTGTCGGTGCCAGCTACCGGCTGGATCAATATGTTTTACGTGGTCAGGTTTATCAGGTTAGCGATAATGACAGCCCGAATAGCGGCGCAACTCTGGCGGTAATTGGTATTGACCGTAATCTAGCCAGAGGGCTAACACTGTATGCGGCACTGGGTATCACCTCTAATGATGACGCTGGCCGCTACTCAGTGTCTGGTGGTGGCCGTGGTACGGCTGTGCCAGCCATTACCGGTGAAGATAACAGTGGCTTGTCTCTGGGTATAGTGTACAGCTTTTAATACCTGCATAAGACCAAACTATGCCGGATACAGTGGAAACAACAGTGGCACCAAAAATACACTGACCAGTAAAACCAGCAAGGTAAAGGGTGTGCCTATGCGCACAAAGTCGATAAATTTGTACTTACCCGGTTGCAGCACCAACGTATTAATCGGCGATGACACCGGCGTCATAAAGGCGGCAGATGCCGCCAATGCCACCATCATGGCAAAGGGATAAGGCGATGCGCCCAGCATATTCGCCAACGACACCGCCACCGGAGCCATTAACACCGCGGTGGCCGTATTGGATATAAAAGAACCGGTTATTGCGGTCAGCACAAAAAGGGCGGCTAACAGCGCGTAGTCGCCCTGCTCACCAAGTAAGTAAATTAAGCTGCTTACGGCCAAATCAATGCCGCCGGTTTGCTGCAATGCCAGCGCAAAGGGCAACATACCGACAATCAAAATTAAGCTGGGCCAATGAATGGCCTGATAGGCACTGGTTAAATTAATACAGCGCAAAGCGCCCATCAACAAACAGGTGATCAGCGCAGCAATCACATTAGGCACTACACCGCTTACCATCAGCACTATCATCAGTGCCAGACAAAAAATCGCATGAGGCGCTTTGCTGGCCGCAGGTGTCACTTCATCCACTTCTGCCGGCAGGCTCAGCACCAAAAAGTCGCGGCTTTGCTGTTGCAGGTTATGAATATCCCGCCAGTTACCGGCCACCAGTAATTTATCGGCGGCCTGCAGTTTTTCATCTACCAACACCCCCAACAGGGCCTCACCGCGCCGCCGCAACCCCACCACATTTAGCTTGTATTGGCTTCGAAACGCCAGTTGTTGAATGGTTTTACCCGGCAGCGACGACTCCGGCGGAAAGGCCACCTCAGCCAGCCCTAACTCATGGGCATGTAGCGAGTAGTAAGAATGGGACAGGGGTTGCGGCTCTAAACCAAGTTGCTGACAGCGTTGCAGCAAGTCTTGCCCGGGGTAAATCAGGTCCACCAACAGTGTATCGCCGGGCTCTACCAGCGTATTGCCGGTTGCATTAAGCAACAAGGTACGAAGTTTTTGTTGTCGCTCTACCGCCACCACATTAATGCCATAGTCTTTGCGCAGCGCCAGTTCATTTAGCTGCTGGCTCAATAGCGGCGAGTGGGCTAATACCTTCATTCGCAACTCACGCTCTTTTAGCTGGTAATTTTCTGCCAGAGCGCTCAGGGTCAGCCGTGGTGCGCCACTTTGCCCCGGCGCTAACTGCGGTTTTAACCAGCGCTGCGCCAGCAACATATAGCCCACCCCCAGCACCAGCACCACCAGGCCAATGGGGGTAAAACTAAAAAAGTGAAATCCATCGAGGTCCTGGCGTTGCAACTCACTGTTTACCACCATATTGGGCGGGGTAGCCACCAGCGTTTGCATGCCGCTGATTAAAGCGGCAAAGGCCAACGGCATCATCAGCCGGCCAGGAGCAATGTTCATTCTGGCGCAAATGCTTAATACCACCGGAATAAAAATGGCGACCACGCCGGTTGAGCTCATAATGGAACCCAGCAAGGCTACCGACAGCATCAGTAATACCAGTAATTTGGCTTCACTGTTGCCGGACACCCGCACCAGCCAATCGCCTAAACGGTAGACAATACCGGTACGTACCAAGCCATCACCCACCACAAAGAGCGCCGCGATAAGAATAACCGCAGGTTCACTGAAGCCTGCCAGCGTTTGTTGTACGCTCAGCACCCCGGTCAGCGGGAACACCACCAATACGATTAGTGCGACCACATCGGTACGGGGTTTATTGGCAGCAAAACAGCCCATACAAAGCAGCAGCATTGCCAGCACCAGCAGCAGCTCTGTATTCATTGGGGGCTCCTGTTATCACATCACGATACAATGCGCCCGATAGTAAACCAAAAACCGTTTCAGATCTGTGCGCTTTAAATGCCTTCGCCCAAAAACACCTTAGAGTAGCGCGGCTGGATCCAGGCCGTATCGCCTTGCGCCAGCGCCAGTTGCTTAAATTGCTCTTTCGGCAGTTCTATCTGGATCAGTTGCTGCTCAGTATCCGTCAGGACTTCTAAGCGGGCTACAGGGCCGACGATAGTCACTAAATCCAGTGTTACCTTCAGGCTGTCGGCGAGCGGCGCGTTAAACACATCAATTTCATGAGGCCGCACATAGGCAAAACCGTCCTGCTCCTCGCCATTGGTGTGCTCAGGCGACGCCAGTTGCACGTCGCCTATGGTGGTTTTGCCCTGTTTAACCCTGGCATGGAATAAATTCACATTGCCTAAAAACTCATAAACAAAGGGGTTAGCCGGGTTGTCGTAAACCTGCTCGGGGGTGCCGTCTTGCTCAATACGGCCTTTGTTCATGACGACGATGCGATCAGCCACTTCCAGCGCTTCTTCCTGATCGTGCGTGACAAAGACGCTGGTCACATGAATTTCATCGTGTAACCGGCGCAGCCAGCGGCGCAGCTCGGCCCGTACTTTGGCATCCAGCGCACCAAAGGGCTCGTCCAGTAATAATACTTTAGGCTCTACCGCCAGGGCCCGGGCCAGTGCAATACGCTGGCGCTGGCCACCGGATAACTGCGACGGATAACGATCGGCTGTCCAGTCCAGTTGCACCAGCTCCAGTAAGCGATGCACTTTTTTGGCAATCTCGGCTTTATGCGGTCGGAATTTTCTCGGTTTTACGGTCAGGCCATAGGCGACGTTTTCAAATACCGTCATATGCTTAAACAGCGCATAGTGCTGAAACACAAAGCCGACACCCCGCTCGCTAACATGCTGGCCGGTGATGTTTTCACTGTTAAAGTGAATCAGCCCGCTATCTGGGTGCTCCAGGCCAGCGATGATCCTGAGTAAGGTGGTTTTGCCCGAGCCAGAAGGCCCCAGCAGCGCCGTCAGCTCTCCGGTTTTAATGTCAAGATTCACATTGTCCACCGCCACAAAGTCGCCAAAGCGCTTATTAATGCCTTCAATCCGGATACTCATCAGCCCCTCTGCTCTTTTATCTGCGCTAGCCGGTAACACCGCTAATCTACTGCCATCATAGCCAGCCTTTTTAAGAATTAAAAATACTGATATCGACTAATTTGATTACTTTATGATATATGAGATGACAGTCATGCCAAGTGCTGACAAACGTTGCCTCTGCTGGTACCTTATAGCTCATCACTGCTCGTGACTATTAAGGACGCCCTATGCTGACGCTGCTCGCCCGGATATTAAAAGTATTGAATTCAGAAGCCTCTCCCTGGCAAATAGGTTGGGCCATTGCCCTTGGCCTGTTAGCGGGCTTGCTGCCTTTTGGTTTACTCAGCCTGCTGGTGCTACTGGTGGTGTGCCTGTTTACCATTAATTTATCTGCTTTTTTACTGGTCTGGGGCCTGTGCAGTGGCCTGATGTTTATCTTTGGTGATGCCTTAGAAGCCCTTACCTGGCAACTGGCGCAACAACCGGCCTTGCTTAATCTGTTGGCCAATACCGAAACGCTGCAATTATTACACTTACACCACACGCAAGTTCTGGGCGCCTTTGTGCTGGGGACCTTGCTGCTGTGGCCGGTAGCCTGGCTCAGCCAGCAACTGGTGCGTCAATACCGCACTAAAGTGATGAGCAAGGTGCAACAGTTCAAACTGGTGCAAATGCTCAAAGCCAGCAAGCTGGTGCAGCTGTACGAAAAATTAAATTAAGGAGCGGCAGATGATTCGTAAATCGGGTTGGTTAATCTTTATCTCACTCACTGCCGCCATACTAGCGTTAGTCTACTTACTGGCCGGCAGCCTTATTCGCGCCGGCATGGTGTTCAGCCTTGAAAAAACCATGGGTGCCGAAGTCAACATCGACAAGGTATCACTGTCATTGGCGCCATTGGCGCTGACGATCCGCGAGCTGCAAGTCACTGACAAAGCGAACCCCAGCCATAACAGTGTCAGCTTTAGCCAGGCAAACGCCGCCTTAGAGCTGTGGCCAGCGCTGCTGGGCTATTACGTGATCAATGATCTAACGGTGGAAGGCCTGGCCTTTGGCACTGAACGCCGCCGTCAGGGTAAGGTATATCGCGGGGACCTGGCCGATGAGGGCGATAAAATTGATCTGGCCGCCATGTTGCAGCTGGATTTACCCGATGCAGAGCAGTTAATCGCCCGGGTCAACCTGCAAACCCTGGCTAAGGGTGAAGCGCTGGCAGCACAAGCTAAAAGCCAGCAACAACAGCTACAACAATTACGCTCACAACTGCCCGATCAGGCCCGGCTGCAGGAGCTGCAACAACAGATTAGCGAGCTGACCAGCAGCCGTATTGCTAACCCGGCCGATTTAGCCGCCAAAGCGCAACAACTAAGCCAGCTGCAAGACAGTGTCCGCACTGAGCGCGATACATTACGGGCGGTGCAGCAACAATTACAACTTAGCCGCCAGCAGTTACAACAGGCTGTCACCGAGCTGCGCGATGCCAGCGCAGCCGACTGGCAACAGTTACAACAACTGGCCAACCTCAGTGACGGTGGCCTGGCACCGTTAAGCCAGATTTTATTAGGCGATGTCTGGGGCCAGCGCATTGCCCAGCTGGAAAGCCTGTATTTATTGGCAAAACCCTATTTACCACAAGATTTCAGCCTAAGCAGTAGCGAGCAGGCCGAGCCAGGCCCGGTACTGGCTAACCGCATTTTACCACTGCCACGCCAGCCTTATCCAAATGTCTGGATTAAACAGGCGCAGGTTCACTTACTGCTTGGTGGCGGCACTGCCAGCCTGGCCATGCACGATCTCACCACCCAGCACCAGCTGATAGACGCCGCCAGCCGCTTTTCGCTGGACGTGCAGCAGTTACCCCGCTTAGCGGCTTTTAAGCTACAGGGTGATTTTGCCATTTTAGAGCAGATGGTCACTAACCTGAGCTGGCAACTGGATGGCTGGCAGCTGCAAAGCATGGATATTGGCCGTGGTGATACCCTGCTCACGCTGGCCGCCGGCCAGCTGAACTCTACCGGCTCACTTAAGCTGATTAATAACCAGATAAATCAACAAGCGCAGCTGGTATTGCAACAAGCACAGTTTGCAGACAGCCCTAATCGCTATATGCAACAACTGGCCGGGCTGTTAAATGGCCAAAGGCAAATTCCGCTGTCGTTAGCGGCCAGCGGTCTGGTCAGCAGCCCGGATGTCAGTGTGCGTTCATCCCTCGATAGCCTGATAGGCGATGCATTAATGGGTGAAGCCAAAGCCAAAGTCGCCGCCTTACAAACAGATTTACGCAGTCAGCTTGATCAAAGACTGCAAAGTCAGCTGGGCAACCAGAGCGACTGGCTGAGCCTATTAGAGCAACAAGACACTGAAGCGGCATCGCTACAAGACAGCATTGAGCAAATGCTCAATGCCAAAATGGGCAATGCCAAAGAAGAAGCCAAAGACCGGCTTCTCGACCGGCTACGCCCACGGCTGGGCGGCGGCTAAGCGTCACCAGGCCATGTTGCTAAAAACTTAAAGCCGCCTCAGTTGATATAAGCACATTCTAACCTAAACTGAATAAAGGCTTTTAACTAATCAGTATGTTGGATGATATGCGTTTTTGTTTAGTATTAGTTATATCGCTGCTATGCCTTTTACCTCGCGCTTCGTCTGAAGAGAAGATAGCGCTATATCTGTTTACAGAAGAATATCCACCCTGGAACTTTAGTCTGGAGGGAAAGGTATCAGGCCTTAACACTGAGCTTATTCAGCTGGCATTGACCAAACTTAACTATCAGGGACACTTTGAAATCATACCTTGGGGTCGGGCGCAGCTTTTTACCCAAACCCAGTCAAATACCTGCTTTTATTCGGCGGTTAGAACACCTGAGCGTGAAGCCTTATATCAATGGGTGGGACCTTTAAGCCATGAATATGTGCAATTGTTTAGTACAGATCCGAATCACCCGCAATATTCGCACTTTTTTGAAGCAAGTAAGCTAAGAATTGGCGGGCAAACCGCCGATGCTTTCACCGACTATGGTGTAGCACAAGGCTTAAAAATTGAGCGTATAGCAGAGATCCCAGTAAACCTGGCCATGCTGCAACTAAATCGCATTGATCTTTGGCTGGCCGGATCCATTGGTGGCCCCTATATTGCCTCTTTGAATGACATGCGCATTTACCCTGTTGCCACCAGTGAAAAAGCCTTTGAACTATGGTTGGCCTGTAATGCTGACATGTCGCCAGATATCATTCAGAAAATGAACACTGTGCTGGAAAATATTCGGGTAATACTTTGATGCTGTTATCTCCTACAACTCTATATATGGCAGATCGTCAAAACTTAGCTCCCTGGTTACTGAAGTTTGTCATTCTCAGTGTGAGTTATGGCGTATCGGGCTACGTTGGTATTGAGCTGGCCAATTTATCTTATGGTATCAGCCTTATCTGGCCACCTATTGGCATTGCGGTAGCCCTGTTGCTGCGATGGGGTGTGCGACTTTGGCCTGCGGTTGCTCTTGGTGGCTTTGTTTTGCAGATGCTGGCTTCAGATTTTACTGTCATTCAATCGCTCATTCTGTCTTTTAGCAGTGCTTTGATTATCACGGCTCACTGTTACTTGTTAACACGGATGAAATTTGACCCGCGATTAGAACAGATAGCTGACATGTTGCGTTTCGTTGCAATAGCCATTGTTCTTTGCTCCGCCTTACTTGCATTATGGGGTGTCACATTTTTAGCACTGATTGGTATTGTGCCCACCACAGACATTTTTACTGCATGGTGGAATTGGTTTTTGGGTGACATTACCGGAGTGCTGATATTCGGTATCGCGTTATTAGTGCATAACACAAAAAAACTCACCGCGTTATTTGCACCGGAAAATTTGCTGGTATTTGTGCTGTTGTTAGTCATTGGTGCTGAGGTATTAGTATTTGATCAAACCGGCATCGCCATAACCATGACACTTATGCCAATGGTGTGTTTATTATGGATTGCCATGCGCACCAATCTGACTGTCACCTCCTGGGTTGTCGTGAGTTTCTCAGCGGTTGCCGTGTTCAGTGTCTACAACGCCTCAGGTATTTTTGCCAATATCAGTAACCCCACACTGGGGACCTGGTTTTATATCACCAGCATGGGGCTGGCATCGTTAATCATTTCTGTCAGTGCCGAACAAAACAGATTAAAAGCGGAGTTGATGCAGTTTGCCATTTCTGCCACACAAACCGGTATCTGGGACTACCGACTGGCCGATGACATGCTATATACCAATGCACACCTCATGCAAAGCCTCGGCTATGAACAGAAGGAGCAACGCTATCCCCTGAGTTACCTGAAAAACCTGGTGCATGCTGATGACATTGAGGCGTTAACCAAGACAGTGCAGCGTTATTTGCAGGGCGAGACCCAGAATTTAAAACTGGTGGTCAGGATGCGGCACCAAACTGCAGGCTGGCGTTTTATGCAGTGCGAAGGCGCGGCTACGGAAGTAGATTTGTCATCGAAACCGGTTCGCCTGGGGGGCACACTGGTAGATATAACTGAAAATATCCAGCTACAGCAGCAGCTTCACGCAATGGCTATGGCTGATGAATTGACGGGCATTTCCAACAGACGGGCTTTTATGCAGCAACTTGAGCAAAGTTGGCAGTTTTATCTTCGGGATAACAGACTAAACCTATTTGTCATGCTGCTTGATCTGGATTTTTTTAAGCATGTTAATGATCAATACGGACATGAAACCGGCGATAGGGTTTTGCAAAAATTTAGTCAGTTAATTAACTCGCAATTGCGGGCTACTGATTTTTTTGCACGTTTAGGTGGCGAAGAATTTGTCATTCTGGCAAATGTCAACGCTGAGCAGGATTGCCTGAGTCTGGCTGAAAAATTGCGCCAGTCAGTGGCCAGTTACCAGTTTGACAACATGGACAGCCAGCCATTTCACATTAGCGTAAGCATCGGCGTTGCTAGGTTTGATGAAGAACAGTCATGCGCAAAAGATGTTCTAAAACAAGCTGATAAAGCACTATATCAAGCGAAGTCTCTTGGTCGGGATCAGGTAGTGCTTTGGCATAAATAAGGTAATCTTCGCTAAAAAAGCCGCTTAACGCGGCTTTTTTATTACAGCACTGACTTATTCTTCATCGTCTTCGTCAAAGTCGCCTTCGCCGTCTTCACCTTCAAAATAGGTACCCCAGCCGTCGTATTCAACTTTGTGCTTTTGCGCCAGCTCACTCAGACGTACCGCATCGATGACAATGGCATCGACATCCAGCGATTGCTCGCGAATGGCATCAAATACCCAGGCGCTGCCGCCATCTTCAAACTCCACTTCTTCCGCGTCGGTCACTTCATAGCCCAGTTTAAACAGCTCTACCGCCAGCTTTTCTAACTGGTTAAAGTCTTTGTCGTAAAAGTGATGCTCTATGGTATAAAGCGCATCCGGATCGCTGCCATCTTCTAATAAGGCGGCGATGGTATCTTCGGTAAATTCTTGCCAGTTTTCCATGCTATTACTCTTTTGCTGTGCTGTTTGGCGCAGTGTAGTCGTTGCCGAGCTCGGCATCAAGCTTCAGTAAGTGTTTGCTTCATGGGCACTAGATTCGATAATCTTTACCCATCAGATTTAGCACTCCAATAAGGCGCAAGCTTACTTCATCTAAAGCCACAATTTGTTTAACACAACCTGTTTTAATTGCTTCTTGCGGCATGCCGAAAATAAGTGAACTGGCTTCATCCTGTGCCATAGTAAAGCCGCCTTGCTCGGCAATGCTGCGAATGCCTACGGCGCCATCCTTACCCATACCAGTCAGAATAACGGCCAATGCATTAGCGCCTACCGCCTCAGCCACAGATTGAAACATCACATCAACGGAGGGTTTATGGCCAGATACCCGGGGGCCATCAGTTAATTCAATCCGGTAATCTGCACCACTTCGCACTACGGTTAAGTGTTTGTCTCCTGGCGCTAAATAAGCATGCCCAGGTACAATACGCTCCCCCCCTTGCGCCTCCAGCACCATGATTCTGCAAAGCCCATCAAGCCGTTTGGCAAAGCTAGTGGTAAACCCCGGAGGCATATGTTGGGTAATGACAATACCCGGGCTATCAACCGGCATTTCAGTTAGCACAGCCTTAATGGCTTCAGT
>NZ_DAINOE010000097.1:0-10261 GCF_036735525.1 Arsukibacterium sp.
ATCAAGCCAGAAGGTATAGACTAAATGGGCATAGTTGGGTCGGTGTTTAGCTTCTACACTAAAATCACAATATAAAAATCGGCTTGGTGTTAACGCTGCAATAGCTGCTTTGCTGTAGATATAAGCTATAGCTAGCGGTAACGTTTTTGTCACTGTTAGCCACCTGCGTCGATAATAACAATAAGATGATTCTATGGCAGACACCTCTTATTCAGCCGCCAACTTGCGTGGCGATCTGTTTGGCGGGCTAACCGCTGGCATTGTGGCGTTGCCTTTGGCGCTGGCTTTCGGTGTTGCCTCTGGCGCTGGGGCTGCAGCTGGCTTATATGGCGCCATAGCTCTGGGGTTAGTGGCCGCGCTAATGGGCGGTACTAAAGCACAGATCTCTGGTCCTACCGGCCCCATGACAGTGGTGTTTGCGTCAGCCATTGCTGCCCTTGGCGGCAGTTTTCAAATGGCATTGGCGGTGGTGTTGGTAGGTGGCGCATTGCAAGTTATTATGGGGCTACTCAAAGTGGGTGGCCTTGTACGCTTTATACCCTATCCGGTCATCTCTGGCTTTATGAGCGGTATCGGCATCATTATCATCTTTCTTCAGTTGGCGCCGTTAATGGGTACCACGCCATCAGCATCCACTTTACAAGCCCTCATTATGCTGCCAGATACACTCAGCAGCATAAATATTCAGGCGTTGGCGCTGGGCTTGCTCACTTTTGCTATTGTCTGGTTCACACCAATGAGTATAAGCCGATATCTGCCCTCGCCCTTGCTAGCGCTTTGCTTCTGTACCTTGGCGTCTGTAATGCTCGGCTGGCAGGTGCCGGTGATCGGCGAGATACCCAGCGGCTTGCCAGCAATTGATCTACCTCAGTTTAGCTTAACGCAATGGAGTTTAATTTTTACCCTTGGGCTCACCCTGGCTTTGCTTGGCAGTATTGACAGTTTACTGACCTCTTTGGTGGCCGATACTATTACCCGAACCCGACATTTACCCAATAAAGAGCTTATCGGCCAGGGCCTGGGCAATATGCTGTGTTCTTTTGTCGGTGGCTTACCGGGCGCTGGCGCGACGATGCGTACTGTGGTGAATGTCAATGCTGGTGGTCGTAGTCGGGTCAGTGGCACGGTGCATGCATTGTTTTTACTCGCATTATTGTTTGGACTCGCCCCTTTGGCCGCTAAGATTCCGTTGGCGGTGTTAGCTGGGATCTTGCTTAAAGTGGGTATTGATATTTTGGATTATCGATTACTAAAACGTTTGCAAGGGACGCCTAAGCCTGAGCTGGTGGTTATGTTAACGGTTTTTGCGCTGACCGTTTTGGTGGATTTAGTGGTTGCGGTAGGCGTTGGCGTTGTGTTGGCCATGATCTTGGTGACATGGCGCATGGCAAATATGGCTAAAATCCATTTAGAAGACGATAAACTGCTTAATGTTCCGGATGCTCCTGAGCATCCGGGAGTACGTGTAGTGCGCTTAAGTGGGCCGTTATTTTTTGGCTCTATGGCGCAAATGTTAGACCGCATGGATAAAGTTGATCAGGTGCTGCTGACTAAAGATATCGTATTGGATTGCCGGGGGGTGCCCTTTATGGATTTGACCGCGGTGTTTGCCATTGAAGATATGTTTCTGAAATTACAACAAAAGAAGTTGAATACTTATTTACTTTTGGATGACGCAGCGTTGCGCCAGCGTCTGCTAGCCTTAAACAGTACGGTATTTACTCAGCAGACGCTTTGTCAGTCTATAGAAACGGTTTTGTCGCAGTGTCGTCATGCAAAGTAAAGTGAAGCTCAGTCGGTGTCAGCACCACAAGATTGCCGGACAATTAACCGCGGTTCAATTTGATTGACGGTAATAGGCTGGTTATTAATTAACCGCAACAGGTTATCCACCAGCAGTTCACCGGCCAGGTTAGTATCTTGCTGAATGGTGCTCAGCGCCGGCGTAGCAAAAGAAGCTACCGGTATATCGTCAAAGCCCATTACCGCTATATCCTGCGGAATGCGGTAACCTAAACGATGTAGTGCGCGCATCACGCCAATAGCAATTAAATCGCTGGCACAAAAAATCGCATCCAGCGGTTTTTTCAGACTGATTAACTGTTGCGTTGCCGCATCGCCAGCACTTTCGGTTGAAATAGCGTCAAACTGCGCCACTTGCTCAGCGGCGATGCCATGCGCGCCAAGGGAGTCAATAAACCCTTGATAACGTTGAAAGAACTCAGGGCTGTGTTCAGAGGCATTGCCTATAAAAGCAAAATTACGATAGCCTTGCGCCAGCAAGTGCTCGCCGGCTAACCTGCCACCTTCACGGTTGTGGCTGCGGATAGTAAAATCCGGATGGCCCTGAACCTCTGCGCCCCAGCAAACAAAATGGGTTTCTTGTGCCAGTAATTTATCCAGCTTTTCTTCGTAATCGACATAATCGCCGTAACCCAGCAGGATAATGCCATCGGCTTTATTGCTGTCTTCATAGTCGGCATGCCAGTCGTCACTCAGTTGCTGAAAAGATACCAGTAAATCCTGACTGCGCTTAGCGCAAGCCCGGGTGATACTGCCCAGCATAGACAGAAAAAATGGATTAATTTGTGATTGATCGGTAGTGGGATCTTCAAATAACAGTAAGGCTAGGGTGCTACTACGTTGTTTGCGCAAGTTGCTGGCATTTTTATCGACTTTATAATTCAGCTGTTTGGCAATGGCATGCACTTTATCCCGGGTTTCTTTGTTTACCTGTGGGCTGTTACGCAGCGCCCGCGACACAGTAGACTGCGACACGCCAGCTAAATAAGCGATATCAAACGAAGTAGCTTTGTCTTTCATGTTTTGCTCTGCTATGGCGGCCAGCGATGAACGGGCCAGGCGGCGCATTAACTGCTGTTGCGGCAGTCTCTTATTGTTTTAATCAGCCTATCATAGATGGATTTAACCGTGGATTCAATTTTTACACTGCCAAGGACAGCAGCTGCTAGTGCAGCTGTGTCGTCAAAAGCAACAGAGGCGAAAGTTTAATGTGACGCGGGTGCCTGAGTAACCACCACGCTGCTAGCGTTTTCCCGGACTAAGCACCAACACAGTGCCGACAGTGCCAGACAACTGCCGCATAACACAAAGAGAACCGCTTTATCGGCAAATTGATTTAGCAGTAAACCAAACAGCATGCTCACCACCAGTTGCGGTAACACTACGGACAAATTAAAGATGCCCATAAAAAAGCCCATGCGAGCCGGATCGGCTTTCTCCGACATAATGGCAAAAGGCAGGCTAACCACTGAGCCCCAGCCAATACCGACCACGGCCATCAGTAGATACAAACTTACTGGTGAGCTGACCATAGGTACCATCGCAAAATAGCCTATGGCCATTAGCGCCATACAGCCGGCATGCACTGGCACCCGGCCAAAGCGCCGGCTTAGTGGCAATAACACTAAGGCTGGCACAATAAAACCTACAGTGTTAAGGATGGCAAAAGAGTAGCCAATCAGTTGGCCGGTATTGTCGTACCCCAGGGGTACCAGCCGGTCGTTCAGGTAAAAAATAAAATAGACAAACATGCTTTGCACACCCAGCCAGCTAAAGCCGTGAGCGACATAGAGTTTAATTAATTGTGGCCAATCGGCTGCTTTGGCTCTTGGTAATGGCTTATCTTCGTCGCTGCTGTGATGCAGTTGCCGCGGCTCAGTGATCAGTAAAGTGGGCAGTAAAGAAAAAGCCAGCACCACAAATACCGACAGATATATCAGCTCAATATTGCCCCAGCTGGCACCGATTAAATAAGCGAGTACCCCAAAAAAGCCTGAGATGGTTTGCATCCAGGTATAACCTTTAGTGCGTTGTTCACCTTGTGGCGTGACATCGGCAATCAGGGTACGGGTAGGGTTAAAACTTATATTGATGGCCAGATCCAGAGTCAGGGCAACAAAGAGCGCCACTATTACAATGTCCATCATGCCCAGCATACTTTGCAGTTGTGCCAGATTAGGCAACGCGGCCAGCATCAGGGCGGCCAAACTACCGCCAATTAAAATGAAAGGACGGCGCCGCCCGCGCCAAAACCAGACTTTGTCACTGATAAGCCCAACTAATACCTGACCAACAATGCCAGCCAACGGGCCAGCCGCCCAGACGAAACCAATCTGGTAGATTTCCAGATTAAACTGAGTACTTAAAATCCAGCTTAGCGTGGCAATTTGCACCGACAGCGCAAAGCCCATGGCAGTGGCAGGCAAGCTGAGTAACAGATAAAAGGGCGTACTGAGATGACGTTGACTATTAAGCATAAAAGGCAGACCAAAAAAATAATATTGCCTACTGTACAAGCTTTAAGCAGCGGGCTCATTGTGCAAATGCGCCAAATATTCGGTAACGGTTTACTGACCTTTTTGTGAAAACTTGTTATTTCGCTTATACCCACCTAAGAGCCTTGGTACACTGTATGTAACAAAACCTTTTTGCAGGTTCAGTATTAGTGTTAAGAGCATCAATAATACTGCTGTTTTTGCTTTGGCTTACGCCAACGCAACTGGCGGCAGCAGAGTGCGACGAAGTAGGCTGTGTCGCCGAACAAACCTTTTATATGAGCTGGGCATTGGGTTATGGCCAGCGCAGTAATCCGTTGCATGGTGGCAATACCCTGCCACTGGCGCTATTGCCTGAAATTTACTATTACGGTGAGCGCTGGTTTTTTGATAACGGCCGAATTGGCTCAGCATTGTATATCCGCGATAACTGGCAACTTAGCATTAATGGCCAGTTTAATCATGAAAAAGGCTATTTTAAAAACTGGTTTGGCGGCAATGTTTTCCAACTCGACAATGCGCCGTTGTTGCTGCCAGATCTGACCACCAGTGCAGAGGTCATTGGGCCATTGCCGTTATCGATAAATGAAGTGAATAAAAGACCGACCGCCTTTGATATCGGCTTGCAGTTGGACTGGTTTAATAAACGCTGGCAGTGGCAATGGGCCATTTGGCAGGACGCCAGTGGCAAACATCATGGCCAATATGTCACGGTTGGCGTTGCCCGGCTATGGCATACCCCTGTTGGCGCCTGGCAATTGGGTAGCCGCGTGCACTGGAAAAGTGCCAATCTGATTGATACTTATTATGGCATCAGTGCGGACGAGGCAGGAAATGGTTTACCTTATCAGGGCCAAAGCAGCGTACAGCCAGAACTGCGACTTAACTGGACCTTACCTTTGTCTGACAAACTGAGCGTGATTGCTTTTGGCCGTTATCTCCACCTGGATGATGCGATGACGGACAGTCCACTGGTTAAATCTGATTATATTGTTACCTGGTTTGCCGGGATAAGTTACCGGTTTTACTGATGCAGTTACTTAGCCTGATTGGGATGATAATGGCGCTAAGTGGCAATGGCAACCTGGCGGAGCGTTGCCAGGAATCATTGTGCTGGCAAGTGAGCCCCACGGTGTGCGTGACCGAACAACAGCAAGCTAGTTGTCGGGCTGAGCTAACGCTGCGTTGGCATAGCCAGCAACCGCAGAGTTTGTGTTTTTATCTGGCAGAGCAGTCGATGCAATGCTGGCATCAGGCAACCGCGGGTGAATTTAAACAAATGCTCGACTGGCATTATGGCTGGGTCAGTTTACGGGCAAATAGTGATTTAATCCTGTTAAGTACCGAACTACAGGTACTTAGTCGGCAGCCGTTGCGGCGGCGTCGTGTGGCAGGACCCTGGAGTTTATTCTGATGGCAAAAATTTTATTAGTGGAAGATGACAGCCGTTTGGCTAGTCTGGTGCAAAGCTTTTTGGTGCAACATGGTTTTAGTGTGCAATTGCAAGGTCAGGGGTCGGCGGTCGCTGAACATTGCCGGCAGTTTCAGCCGGATTTAATAGTGTTGGATGTGATGCTGCCGGGTCTGGATGGTTTTGGTGTTTGCCGGCAAATTCGCCCTTGGTACAAGGGGCCGGTGTTAATGCTTACCGCCAAGCAAGGGGATATCGATCAGGTATTAGGCCTTGAGTTGGGCGCGGATGATTACGTGATCAAGCCGGTCGAGCCGCGGGTGCTGCTGGCGCGAATCAATGCCCTGCTTAGACGCACACAGTCAGAAGTAAAAAACGAACCTGAGCAACTGACTTTTGGCCGTTTAGTGTTAAAGCAGCGGGCGCGTGAGGCCTGGTTTGACGAACAAAGAGTCGATCTAACCAGCTATGAATTCGATTTATTGTGGATGTTAGCGCAACACGCCGGCCAGACCGTAAAGCGCGAAGCCATTCACCAGCAAATTATTGGCCGCGAGTATGATGGTTTGGATCGCACTGTTGATGTGCGGATCTCACATTTACGCCGCAAGCTGGGTGACAGTGCTGATGTGCCATTCCGTATCAAAACGGTGTGGGGTAAAGGCTACCTGTTTGTCGC
Organism: Arsukibacterium sp.; assembly: GCF_036735525.1. NCBI lineage: Bacteria > Pseudomonadati > Pseudomonadota > Gammaproteobacteria > Chromatiales > Chromatiaceae > Arsukibacterium > Arsukibacterium sp. The sequence goes on from NZ_DAINOE010000097.1 coordinate 6,389, forward strand.
GGACGCCTGGTAAATGCATCGGCTGTTTTTGCACTTTTATGTTTTTTTATTTTTAATTTTATTGGGGCTCGGCTGGACCATTGAACAGCTATGGCGCCATGTGCAGCCAGCTACTGAACCGGCGTTAGTCACCGCTATGGCTGATCAGCTCACCTTGCTGCTGGCTCAGCCACAATGGCCGAGTTTAGTCAGTGTACCCTATCAGACGGTGCCTATGCAGGCCATTAACTGGCAAGCGCAAGAACTGGAGTTGTTGCAGCGGGGGCAGTTGTTGTCATTGTTTCAGGATGACAGGGTCTATTTTTATGCGCTTATGCAAGATGAGCTCTGGCAATTAGGGCCCTTACCCCTGGATACCTCTGCCGGCTTTGATTGGTTCAGCTTGTTATTTTTTGTATTGCTGGCGATAGCGGTAGCGCTGTGGTTATGGCCGGTGGCACGTGATATCCGCTTTTTGCAACAGCAATTGCAACGTTTTGGCCAGGGCCAGGATGCCAGCTTACAATTGCCGGCCCGCTCTTTTATTGCCCCTATTGCTGATAGTTTTCAGCAGATGAGCCAGCAAATTCGCGCCTTGCTTGAATTGCAGCGTGAGATGACCCATGCGGTATCGCATGAACTGCGTACTCCTATCGCCAGGCTAACCTTTGCGCTGGAGATGGCCCGGCAACTACCAGAGACAGAGCGTGATTTGATGCTGCAGGATGTTCGGGAGCTACAGCAGCTGGTTGATGAGATGCTCGATTATGCCAAGCTGGAGACCCATCAGTTAAGCCTGAAAAAACAGCAAGTGGATCTGGTTGAGTTACTGCATAATTTGAGAGAAAAACTCTCTGTCTTACCAGGCGCCCCTATCACCTTGCTGTTACCTGAGAAAGCCGTGCTGCATGGCGATGGCCATTATCTGGAACGGGCGATTCAAAATTTACTGGTTAATGCTAAACGCTTTGCGCATAGCCAGGTGCAGGTCAAACTGTCCAGGCAAGCTGGTAGCTGGACACTGAGTGTGGAAGATGATGGCCCTGGCATACCCAAAGAACAAAGGGCAGAAGTGATAAAGCCTTTTCTGCGCTTGGAGCAAAGTCGCAGTAAAGCCGGTGGCGGCTTTGGACTGGGACTGGCTATAGTGTTGCGTATTACGCAATGGCACCACGGCCGCTTACTGATTGATGACAGCTCGCTCGGTGGTGCCAGAATGCGTTTAGTGATCCCGGAATAGCCTGCTAAAATTAGCGCTTATAACCCCAGGTTTTTCATAAAGTCATCGTCGATTTCCGGTTGAATACTTACGGTGCTTTCTGGCCGGTATTGCTGGGCGTTGGCCAGAATATCATCTGGATTTTCCTGCTCGGTTCGCTCAAAATCCTGCAGCTGAATAAACTCCGTTTTATCCATGGCCAGTTCCATGTAAAAGATATTGTGCTCTGGTGTGCTGAAGGTAACGCGTCGCGCCTGCGGCTGATCTAACTGAGTATTAATCAGAATTTGTACTTGCTTATTGATGGCCATCATTTTCGGTTGGCTTTGATTAATAGAGGTATGTAAATCCTGGCGAACTTTATTGGTAAAGTCGCCGACGATCTGGTTCATCAGTTCGCCCATCACATTACCCACTTCATCAGCCGTATGGAATTGCGCCAGTTCATCGGCTGGCATGCCCATACTCATCATGTACTTGCGGTAAATTTCCATCGCCGCTTGCGAGGTAAAATTAATGATCACCAGTCCGGAAAAGCCACCATCAAATAACACAAAACAGCCCAGATCAGGCCGCAAGCAGGTTTTCTGGATTTTTTGCACCATAGGCGAGTGGCTGATAGCCGGGTTACCGGCAGCAGAGAGAACACTACTGACCGCCTGACACAGCGTCAGCAGAATATCGTCAGTGGTAATAATTTGGGTTTTTTTCATGCGGTTTTCCAAGGGCTATTTTTGTTAGTATAAGTGCTTATTGCCATTTCACGCTAAATTTTACAGGCGCCGCCACTGCATTCGTCATCGTCATCGCCAAATTGCGGTTCGCTGGCGCGGTTTTCAGCTTCCGCTTGCTGTTTTGCTAAGGCGGCGGCTGCACCGTCAAAATCGAGGTTGTTTAAATCAAAATCCAGATCAAAGTCAGACATGATGCTTGCTCCTGTTGGTCTTTGCCAGTGTAACAAACTGCGCCTAAGGATTAAAACAGTTAACGCCTTAAAATTTCCGTTGAGGTCGATTTCACCCCTGTCGATTCCTTGCTATTATAGCGCTCATCTTTTCTGACCCGCCCGGAGCTACTGATGAGCCTGTTAACCCTGCAAACCCCCGATGACTGGCATTTACATTTTCGTGATGGCGATATGTTGCTGGAAACTGTACCGGCCACAGCGCGTCAGTTTGCCCGAGCGATAGTCATGCCAAATTTAGTGCCGCCGGTGACTACCGCCGAGATGGCGCTGGCCTATAAAGCACGTATTCTGGCTGCAAGGCCAGAGGGCAGCCGCTTTGAACCCTTAGTCACCTTGTTTTTAACGGACAAAACCAGCCGCCAGGATATTATAGATGCTAAGGCGGCCGGTATTGTTGCCGCCAAGTTGTATCCTGCTGGCGCCACTACCAACTCCAGTGATGCAGTGAGCGCGCTGGACTCGCTGTATCCGGTATTTGAAGCCATGGCCGAGCAGGGTATATTGTTGCTGGTGCATGGTGAAGTCACTGATCATGATATTGATATTTTTGACCGTGAGAAGGTGTTTATTGACCGCTACCTACAACATATAGTGGCGCGTTTGCCAGAGTTAAAAGTGGTCTTTGAGCATATTACCACGGCAGATGCGGCCAGCTTTGTTGCGTCGGCTTCTGCCAATGTGGCGGCCACCATTACCCCACAGCATCTATTACTTAACCGCAATGACTTGTTAGTGGGTGGCGTCAGGCCACATAACTATTGTTTGCCGGTATTAAAGCGTCGAACGCATCAGGAGGCGCTTCGGGCTGCGGTGGCCAGTGGCTCTGCAAAATTCTTTTTAGGCACCGACTCTGCACCGCACGAAAAACACCGCAAAGAATCAGCTTGTGGCTGTGCCGGCTGCTACAGCGCACACAGTGCTATTGAATTGTATGCTCAGGTATTTGATGAGTTAGGCTGTCTGGAGAAGCTGGAAGGCTTTGCCAGCCACTATGGTGCCGATTTTTACGGCCTGCCACGCAATACTGGGCAAATTCAGCTGCAACGCCAGGAGTGGCAGGTACCCGCAGAAATTATCCTGCCAAATGGCAATCCGATAGTGCCGTTTTTTGCCGGCCAGTTGTTAAAGTGGAAGCTGGTTTAAGTTTTAAGGTAACTAAGCAGCCGTTCTAATGCCCGGTAGCTGAGGGCTTCCATTATATGCGCCTTGCTGATCTGTGGTTGTTGCTGCAGATCGGCAATGGTGCGTGCGACCTTAATCACTTTATGATAGGTGCGGGCCGACAGCTTAAAGCGGTAAATGGTATCTTCTAAAAAACGCGCATCGCTCGGTTGTAGCGGGCAAAAGTCACTGATGTCACTGCCACTGAGCCGGGCATTGGCTTTACCCTGACGCGCCAGTTGAAGTTGCCTGGCGGCCACTACCCGCTCTCTGACCTGGCTGCTGGGCTCTTCACTGCTATGTTGCTGGCTTAGCATACCCTTGGGTAGCAAGGGCACCTCTATTTGCAATTCTACCCGATCAATAAAGGGGCCAGATAAACGGTTCAGATAGCGCATGACTTGCTCCGGGCTGGCGCGGCCATCTTCATGATGGCCAGTTGGGCTGGGGTTCAGGGCGGCAATCAGTTGAAATTGCGCCGGAAATTCTGCCTGACGCGCCGCCCGGCTGATATGAACAATGCCTGTCTCCAGCGGCTCGCGTAGCA
>NZ_DAINOE010000098.1:0-1707 GCF_036735525.1 Arsukibacterium sp.
CCAGTGCCTGGCGTTTAAAGCCGATGAGCGGCCGCAGACGATGCAGCAGGTGGCTCAACGGTTATCGCCACCTGTTGAAGCAACTCACACAGAAGCAAAACATACGGCTGCACAGGGCTCGTTTGCTGAGGTCACCGCGCAACAAAGCAACACCAGTTCGACACAGGATGGGCAGGCTTCACCTGTTGTTAAAAAAAGCGCCACCGGACCTGTAATGTTTATTATAACGGTGCTAATGCTGCTGGCAGCGGTTGGCTACTATTACTATCCGGTTAATCAGGATTATTCAGAACTAACCGGAACATTAGTGAGCATACCGGCGGGCAATTTTACTATGGGCTGCAGCACTGGAGATACGGCCTGCTACCCAGAGGAAAAACCGATACGTACTGTCAGTGTGAGCGCCTTTAAAATGATGGAGACTGAGGCGACCTTTGCGATGTGGGATGCTTGCGTAGCTGCGGGTGGTTGCAGCCACAGGCCAGATGACCAAAGCTGGGGACGCGGCAATCGCCCTGTTATCAACGTTAGTTTTAACGATATTACCCAGCAGTTTATCCCCTGGCTCAATAAAACCACCGGCCAGACTTTCCGTTTACCCAGTGAGGCTGAATGGGAATATGCCGCCCGCGCCGGCAGTACTACACGATATAGTGTGGGAAATACGATTGAGTGCTCTCAAGCACATTATGGTGGCTATGATGATGACTGTGTTATTGAGAAAAAGACACTACCGGTAAAGTCGTTCTCAGCTAATGCTTTTGGTCTTTATGATATGCAAGGTAATGTAATGGAATGGACCCAGGATTGCTTGAATCGAAGTTATCGTGGCGCACCCGTCAACGCCATTGCCTGGCAGGATGGTGACTGTAATTATCGCATCTTACGAGGCGGCTCCTTTGGCAGTGACCCCGGCAGCCTCCGTTTTTCCTTCCGTTTAGAAGGGGGGGTAGCGAACCAGTTGTACTATAGCGGCTTCCGATTAGTGCAAGACAGCCTGCCTGATACATCTAAGGTTGCACACGCCAGTGCTGAGCAGGTTAACCTTACTCCCTTGGAGACCCCTGAAGCTAAATCATTACGCCTGGCCGCCGATGAGGCTTTTTATTCATCGCTACGTTTAGACAAAGACTTCGTTGCCATTGATTTATACCGGCAAGCTGCAGCACTGGGCAGTGCTTATGCTGATGCGCAACTGGCTTTAATGTATCTGCGAGGCCTCGGAGTAACTAAAAATAGCGCTATTGCCCGACAATTTCGTGACACTGCAATACAAAAATTTGCACAACATCCTATCGGCGGTCATGAAAATGCGGTGCTTTATAGATTGGCGGCTTTTGTGGAATTGGATACTGAGGCTGAGTTGGCTGAATACCGCAAGCTTGCTGAGCAAGGCGATGCTAATGCGCAGTATAAAATAGGTATGTTATATGATCAGCGGGAAGGTTACCGGGCGCAACAAGATGCCGTTATCTGGTTTTACAAAGCAGCAGAACAAGGGCATGCCGGTGCCCAGCTGGCAGTAACGAAAAGGTATATCATCGGCAGGGGTGTTTATTTGTCTGATGAGGGTGCTCACATATGGTATCTGAAAGCCGCTGAGCAAGACGATCCCTTTGCTCAATATGAGTTGGGTTCACGATATCTTAATGGATTAGTAGTGGAGCAATCTACGCCTGAGGCAATAAAGTGGCTTTATAAAGCGGC
>NZ_DAINOE010000098.1:1759-4480 GCF_036735525.1 Arsukibacterium sp.
GTTATTAGCTTTTCATTGTTGGTGTTGAGGTGTTATTTTCTCCCAGCTAAATTTACACTACCCATTTGTAACCATACTCGCTAATATACATTTGTTAACACTTTAATCTGGCACATCATTATGCAGGGAGTCATCATCAGGGTAGGTCGTTGCAGTCAGAGTAATGATGTGGTGTTAGAGGACGCCAGCGTATCACGTCAACATTTGCGCTTAACTGTAACCAACCTGCAAAACGTGCAGCTTGAAGATTGCCAATCCAGCTTTGGTTCGTTTTATTGGGATGGTAATCAATGGCTGCGTTTTCATCAGGCGCAGCTGACAGCTAATGATTATATTTATATTGGGGCAACAAAATTGCGTTTAATGGAAGTGATCATTGCCTATCAGATTAACAGACGGAGACGGAGTGCATGACCCATCTGGAGAAAGAAGAAGCCTATTACCGGGTGATAGTGTTATTAACCGCAGCCTTTACTGCTATTGTCATTATTGTTCTTGCTTCCATGTTTACGGCACCGCAAGCCACTAATATGACAGAACTGCGGGCTGCGGATATTCTATTTGACAGAAGTGCCCCTGTTTATCCTTTTACTATTCAAAACCTGATGTGGTTATTGTTTTTTCTGTGTGCAGGTGAAATTTGGGTGCGTTGGCACAGGGCTAGTCAGGAGTTAGCGCAATTATCACGTGGTTTAATGAGCGATGATGATACAGCACTGTACCGTTCAAAAGATTTAGTGCCAGTATATCAGGCTATTAATGCTGATCGCGCTGGCAGCCAGTTTTACTTACAGCGTCTTATCAAACGCATCATTATGCAGTTTCAAATCACCCGCAGCACCGATCAGGCCAACAATTTAATGAACTCTTCTTTGGAGTTGATGCAGCACGAGGTTGATCTTAAATATACCATGGCCCGATATTTAGTCTGGCTAATCCCGACATTGGGTTTTATAGGTACCGTAGTGGGTATTGCGCTGGCACTGTCCAGTGCTGGTGATATGCCCGATATTAGCGATTCTGTTGCTATTAAAGCATGGGTGGCATTGATCACCATTAAACTGGGTGTCGCTTTTAACACCACGCTGCTGGCATTAATGATGTCGGCATTGCTGGTCTTTGGGATGAACCTGGCACAGGGTCGTGAAGAAAAAGCACTCAATCAGGTTGGCCAGTATTGCCTGGACCGGCTTGTTAACCGCCTTATTGCAGCGGATTAAACACGGAGAAATAGATTATGAGTTTTCGACTAGGGCCTGATGGTAAACCAGTTGAAGTGGAATCAAGCTTTGCTTCAGCGAAAAACAAGGCATCTGATGCGGCAACTGGCCCAGCTGCGGGTGCTGAGCGCACCCAACCACCAGCGGTAGATTTATTTAACCATATCGCAGCGGGCGAGCAGGCAAAAGCTATGCGTCCTGGCGCTATGGCGGTGACACCCGAACCGCCAACCCGGCCTGTCAATGCCGCTCAACCGCAATTTGCGGCAGCCGCGCCGGTGCAACAAGCCGCGGCAGCCGCGTCCGATGTGGCGGCTGAGCCAAAAACCTCGATCAATTTTGGCAGTGCCGGTGATGCGGCTGCCAGTTTTGTCTGTGGCTGGTTCGTCGTTGTTGACGGCCCTGGCAAAGGAAAAAGTCTGAATGTCTGTGCGGGGCAAAGTGCGATTTCCCGCTCGCTAACTGAGCGGATAGTGCTGAATTTCGGCGATACCTCTATTACCTCAAAACAACAATTATTAGTGATTTTTGATGATGAAAACCGCGAGTTTATTGTCGCGCCGGGCAATGGTTCCAGCCTTAATCGTCTAAATGGACAGATAATAGCAGGGCAAATGTTATTAAAAAGTGGTGATATCCTCAAGGTGGGAGCAACAACGCTGCGTTTTGTCGCGTTTTGTGATGCCAGCTTTAGTTGGCAATAATGATGTTGCAGTTATCTATCGGCTGGTCACAAACGGTTGGTCAACGGGATTACCAACAAGACGCTGTCACCAAAATGATCTGGCCCAGCGGTTTTGCGCTGGCGTTGCTGTCTGATGGCATGGGCGGGGCTGTGCATGGTGAGGTGGCCAGCCAGGAGATTTTACGTGGCTTTAGTGATGCTTTTTGCGCCAGCGAAGAGCAACACATGGACATGCGCTTACAAGATTGCTTAATGGCGGCCAATCAACATCTGGCCGAGTATATTGCACAGTACCCACAATGCCAGGGGATGGGCGGAACGCTGGTGGCAACCGCCTTTACCGGTGAACATCTGCATTGGCTCAGTGTAGGCGACAGCCCGTTGTGGCTGGTACGCGATGCCAGGTTGATTCGGCTTAATCAGGATCATTCCAAAAAAGCAGAATTGCTACAAATGGTCGCCGCAGGTTTGATGGACGAAGCCGACATCGCCGTTCATCCTCAGCGCAATCAGTTAACGTCTGCGGTCATGGGTGTCGCTATTGATTTCATTGATGTGGATGCCATTAGCTTGTTACACGATGACATCATTATTCTGGCCAGTGATGGCGTTGAAACGATGCCCGAAACAGAGCTGGCCTCTTTGTGCCATCGCTTGCGTGCTGCCGATTTACAACTGTTGGCTGAACATATTATTGGTTACGTTCAGAGCCTGCAAAAGCCGTATCAGGATAATGCCACTGTGATGGTATTAAAATTTACTCAAATGACATCAGAACAATAAAAAGGAGCAATGGCATGGCTTTAAAAACCTTAA
>NZ_DAINOE010000098.1:4490-6591 GCF_036735525.1 Arsukibacterium sp.
GGTTATTTCAGCGTTGTATTTGCCGCAAGCCCGCGCAGATTATGTTTATCCTTTGCAGATTGAACGTGCCAATAACCGCAGTGTATCGGCACTGGTGACGAAAATTAATGAGCATCAGTTTATTACTGACGCAGAACTGGTAAAAAGCGCTAACAGCTTGTTTATTATAGATAATAGCGTAACGCCGGCGGCAAAGATTGTCGCCACCGTGGTTTTTGCCGACAATGCCAGACGTATAGCTGTTTTATCTGCCAGTAATGTTTCAGGTAAGGCAGTAACCCTGGCTGCTCAGGACCAGACTGTTGGTGGACAGCTACTGCTGTTAACTGATGCGGCTAGCCTACCGACATTGGTGCAGCGTTTTGAGCCGGTAAAAGATTTAGCGCCAGGCAATATTTATGTGCATACCGCCTTGTATAACAACCAGCAGTGGGCGGCACCGTTGCTCAATAACTGTCAGCAATTATTAGGCTTAAGTGTTTTTGAAAGCAGTTTATTTAACCGGATGCAGCTGCCGGAAGTGATCGCTTATGGCACGTCATCAGCGGCATTAAAGGCGGTATTAACCGAGCAAAAAATTAATTTCACGCTAGCCCCTGAGCGCTGTTTGTCTGATGTTGAGCAAGCTACGGCTAACGCCGAAAAAGCGGCACAAGATGCTGCAACTGCAAAAGCGGCTCAGGAAGCCGCTGATGCAGCAGCTCAAAACACCTTAGCTGAGGCGCAAAAGCAAGCTGACATCGCCCGGGCCGCAGCAGATAAACTGTTGCAGGAAGCCAAAGACAACGCCGATAAAATTGCGCAAGAGCATGCTGAAAAGCTAAAGCAAATAGAGGAGGCTATTGAAAAAGCGGAACTGGAACGAGCTGAAGCAGAAACACTTCGTCAGCAAGCAGAGCAAAAGGCCGATGAGGTAGCAGAGAAAAACAAAGCAGCTGAGCAACAAAAACACTATCTTTTATTAGGCGGTGCCGCTGTGATTGTGCTGCTGTTGCTGGTATTTATGCTGGTCATGCGCAAGCGTAAACAGGCAATACAAGCTAAAGAGGCCGAATTACAGCAACAGAAGCAGCATGCCTCTGGCCTGGCTAAGGACAATGAGCAGTTGGTAGGCAAAGTGGCGCAAATGCAATTGAGTTTTAATGATGTGTTACTGGATGGCACAACCCATGATGGTCGTAAAATACGCATTAAAATTAACGGTAAAGCGCTGGCTCAGAGCACTGAACAAATTATTGGCCGTGAAACCAGTCAGGTAGATTATCCTATTGCTGAGTCTGAAATTTCCCGCCGCCATCTGCGGCTATTGCTGCGAAATGGTACTTTGCTGGTGGAAGATCTGCAAAGCCAGAATGGCAGTTGGCTGAACCATAGTCCGCTGCTTGCGGGCGAGCCGGTAGAGCTTGTGTCGGGATCGGTACTGCGTCTCAGTACCATAGTGTTTCAGGTTAGCTACCTTTAATTTGCGCTGTTATCTCGCCAGTATAAAAGGGGCCGACATATGAAAATACGCAACAGAGATATTAATATTTTTAGTATGTCGGCTTTGGATTTATTTGCCTCTGCCATGGGGGCCTTTATTTTACTGGCCGTTATTGCGTTGCCTTTTTTTGGCAATATTTCGAAAATTCCTACGGAAGCACCGTTGCAATGTCCTGAACCGGTGATTTGCCCCAAACCTGTTCCTTGCCAGGTCTGCCCGCCACCCACTCCCCCGGGCTTTCAGAAAATGGATAAACTTGATCTGGTGGTGGTGTTAGACATCTCCGGCAGTATGAGTGCAGAGATAAATAGCTTAAAAGCTGAGATCCGTGATATTGCCGCATTATTGGATCGACTGTCAGATTCTGCTGCTTTGCGCCTTGTGGTGTTTGGTGATGACGGCTTTGATATACCTGTTACGCACTTTCCACTCACATTAACCCGCAATGTTGATATTTTACAGGCGCAGCTGCAAAACGTGAAAGTTGACGTGGGCCGTGGCAGAGGCAGTAATAACACTGATGGCGAGGCAGTTTACCCCGGTTTTAGTGAGGCGATGAAAACGCAATGGCGCGCAGATGCCACCCGCAGAACAGTAGTGATTATCACCGATGATGCT
>NZ_DAINOE010000098.1:6627-7983 GCF_036735525.1 Arsukibacterium sp.
CCGGAGACGACCGGCGTTTGCTTCAGGCTGTAACGAATTTTGTCGCCAGCGGTAATAACAATGTTTCGGTGCGTTATTCAGGATCGAATAAAGCCCAGCAAGATTTTTACTCTGAAGTGGTGTTGACGGGTAAGGGGAGTTTTTTAGATAAAAATAATGGCTCGCTTACCGCTGCATTGTTGCTGGCGCTATTGCCAATTTAGGGGCAAGTGATATGACGTTATGAGTGCACTAAGCCCCGGCAGCCTTATTCACCGCTATGAAGTCGAACAGGTACTGGGCGCAGGAGCCTTTGGTATTGTTTATCTGGCCAGGCACAAGTCGCTTGGATATCAGGTGGTGATTAAAGAATATTTACCTGAGGCATTAGCCTGTCGGCTGGATGGCCAGGTGTTAGCCAAAAGTGCTGCGGTTGCTGAGATTTATCATGAATCTTTACAGCGATTTACACTGGAATGTGAAACCTTACTAAAGTTGGATCATGACAACATCGTGTTTGTTTATGATTGTTTTTACGCATCAGGCACCGCTTACATGGTGATGCAGTACGAATCTGGGACGACCTTATGGCAGCATTATGCTACCCAGGTACAACAACAGCAGCAACCTTTTAGCTGGTGGCAGTTAAGTCAAATTTTGCCCGGAGTATTTGCAGGGTTGCACTATATGCATCAGCGCCAGATAGTGCATCGGGATATTAAGCCGGGTAATATTTTTTTGCGCACAGGCACCAAAGTGCATCCGTTGATAATTGATTTTGGTGCAGTAAAGCAAGCCGGCGGCTATGTGAGCCAATATGCCCAGAACACCCCTGCTTACTGTGCGCTGGAGCAAGAGTATGGCATTCATCCTATTGGCCCCTGGACCGATATTCATGCATTGGGGGTGATGATGGCTGAGTTGTTAACTATGCATCGACCACAGACAGCTTATCAGCGACAGCAGGCCTTATTGGCTGGCGAGGCCGATAGTATGTCGCAGTTGTTGCTTTATATCAGTGATCAGGGGGACGCCAGGCTGGCTGAGGCATTGTACTTTGCCACCAGGCTGGATCCAACAGAACGATTTCAGTCAATAAGTGACTTTAAAGCGGCCCTGCCGACCTTTGAGTAATGACAAGGATCTTTACATGCATGTTAACCAGCTATTGTTACAAAAATCCGCACTGGGCGGACGACAATATAATCAGGACCGTTCTGCCGTGCATGTTGATGAGGCCAGCGGTGATATCTTCGTCGTAGTGGCAGATGGTGTTGGCGGCTCAGATAATGGAGAGGTTGCCGCACAGACAGTGGTTGAACTCAGCCATCGTTTTTGGCTGCAACGCCAGACATATGATGATGCCAGCCATTTTTT
>NZ_DAINOE010000098.1:7993-10180 GCF_036735525.1 Arsukibacterium sp.
GGTACGAAAACGGCTACTACCCTGGTTGCCTTGCTGCTGTTTAAAAATCAGCTGGTATCGGCACACGCTGGTGATTCCAGACTGTATCAATTTAATCGCAATGGTAAAGTCGGCCAAACTAAAGATCACTCACTGGCATATGCTAAATTTTTGCTCGGTGAGATTACTGAACAACAGCTGGCTACGCACCCAAGCCAGAGTCAGTTATTGAATTGCATCAATGGTGATGCAGATATTCAAATTGATATTAATCACTGGTCTGTCGAAAACGGTCAGTATTTCCTGTTATGTACAGATGGCTTCTGGGAGATGTTCAGTGATGCTGATATTGTTGAACTGATCCAGTCTGAACAGCGCGAAGCGCTTATGCTTGAGCGCCTGCAAGCTCAATTGCAGCATCACCCGCGCCATGATAATACCACTGTGGTTATAGTCGCTTTAGCTGACATCAAAGATAGCATGGTCGCGACGGACAACTCAGCAGCTACTAGCCTGAGAGCACAACTTGCCACCGAGCCGAAAAACCTGGCCAACAGCAAACCAAAAAATACATCGCACTATAAAACCTTATTTATTGTGCTGTTGGTTATAGCCTTACTGGTATTGCTGGCCAGCTTTGCGCTTTATCGCCCTTATGCCTGTTGCACTAAACCTATAGTGCCAGAGTTAACGACTGGCGTGACAATAACATCCCGTATTCATGGGCTGCAGGGCGCGGATACCGACATTGCGGACCGCGCAGAGCAGGCAGGCGACAGTACATCGCAGTTAAACGATAATTTACAGAATCATCACGAGCTGGAAATTGCGCTGCAGGACAATGAGGATGCGTTGCAGGCATTGTGGCAAAAATTGTTGGAACAAGGCGATATCAGTAGTGGCACTGTGCTGGACAAAGTGTCTGTGAGCTCAGATCAGTATGCAGAAATCATCACTGTTCAGCTTAAGATCAATAATACCCCGGTTTATGGCGCCTTGCTGCGCTACAGGAAAACTGCCTCTGGCATTAAAGTCATGGCCGGTAAAACGGCTAATTTACCGCTATTGCCGGCGGCGCCCACACATGATTTTTCCAGTTGTTTTAAGCAGTATCAGGATGCGCAAGCGGCAAGCAACCCGGTAACCCTGATAACGCCCTCGGCTGAAGTACTTTATATTGATGCCGCCAGCCAGAGTTACTTCTGGCTTACACCGATAAATTTTGGCACGGCCTCTGTGCCACATGATTTGTTTTTGTCTGACAACAACTGCGATGCTCTGCGCCTGATTTCGCGTCATGTGTCAGGGTAGGAGGCTCTGGTGATTAAAAACTTGCTGTATGGTTTTTGTTTGTTAGCCTTTGCCTTGCTGGCGGATGACAGAGATCAGTCACAAAGTAGTTTGTTTTCAGGCCCCAGCTATACGACGGATTTTCCCGCGTTAGCCAGCCCGGTTAACAGCACTGCTGAGTTTCTCAACTGGGCGCAAGCAAATAAAGCCTTACTCGGTATGTCAGATGAATCCGATATTGCCCTTAAAACAGCCATAACGGAGCCTAATGGTTACAGCCTCTACCGAATAGTGCAAACCATAAATGGTATTGAACTCTTTGCTCATCAATCGGTGCTGCTGTTTCTGAATGGTCAGCCAATAAGTGCCCATAAAACGACTTCTGCCTTAGCTGCTGATGCCCCGCTTAGTTCAGCAGAATGGCAAAGCGTGGTTGAACAAGCGTTGCAACAACAGCAGCTAAGCTACAGTAATGCTTTGACTATCAAACCAGTATATTGGCCTTTGGCCGATAAACTGGTCGCAGCGGTGAAGGTAGATGGCCAGTTTAGTTTGCAGCAGTCTGATTATCCTTACACGTTATTTATTTCTGCCACAGGCGACATTTTACAAACCCTGTCCACGCGGTGGCAATTTAGTTATCAGCTGATTGATGTCGACCAAATGTGTAGCCGCATGTTTTATAGTCAGCCCACTACAGCGGATGACTTGCTGCAACTGGCTAATCTCTATAATCTGGATTATCCCCCAGCGGGCTCTGCTTCACAGGCGAGCACGACGGCTACACAAAAACTGGCGACCTTGTTTGATCAGGTCAGCAGCTTTATGGCAGAGCACTTTGGCAGTGCGCAATTCGATCCGGTAGATAACAGTATTGTGTACGCTTTTGTTGGCAGTAAAATGTTTCACCATCAACAT
>NZ_DAINOE010000099.1:0-10137 GCF_036735525.1 Arsukibacterium sp.
GCATTGAAGCCTTTACCTACGATAACCTGCACCGGCTTAAATCCAGTGTCCGCAGTTTTAATGGCATTACTTACAGCGAGCCACCCATTTACTATCAGTACAATGCGATAGGTAATCTGACGCAAAAGAGCGACTATGCCAGCGTACTTAACTACGGTAACAGCAGCCGCAACGCCGGCGGCAATGCGGTACGTAGTATCACGCGTGCTATCGGCGGCAGCACCAGCTACAGTTACGACAACAACGGCAATCATTAAACGTGGATGGGGTGGGCCTATGTAAATTTCAGTAATGTCACCGGTCATCTCGGTTTGCTGCTGTTCAGCCCAGTTCCAGCCATGATGGGCGCTGGCACTGGCAGACCAGAGTAACGCGGCGACTACACTTAAGTTGATAACCTTGTTGGGCGTTGTATGCATTGTAACCTCGCGTCAGCTACGAAATATTAGTATCAGTATCAATATCAGTATAGAACCGAGTGGCTGTCATAGCGCATAAAAAAGCTGACTTTACGCAGTAAAACCCATAACTCGATCCGGACAACAACGCCGCCGGCTTTTTTATTATACCCTGCGTCACTTTCTGCTAGACTAGCGCCACTGGTGCTCACGCTTAAAAGGGAATCAGGTGCTAAGCCTGAACTGTACCCGCAACTGTAATAAGTGCTGCAACCTTATCCACTGAAGCCCGGCTTTGGGAAGGAAGCTTGTGGGTTATCACTTAAAGTCAGGAGACCTGCCAGTAAAGTAAGCCCCACCGTGCGGGAAAACACGGCAGCGGCGCTGTGCCCCGCCTTGCGGCTGTGCAGCCTGTTGCCTTTGGTCTTTTTGGGAGCAGTGCGTGCCAGCTAGCGTCATTGAAGTACAACAACTGGGCTTACAGCTTGAGCAGCAGCTTATCTTGCAACAACTGCAGTTTAGAGTGCAGCGTGGCGACTTTATAGGCATTATTGGCCCTAACGGCGCCGGTAAAAGCTCATTATTAAAATTGCTCAGTGGTCAGTTGCCCGTGCAGCAAGGGCAGATCCTGTTAGACGGCAAGCCACTGGCGCAGTATTCAGCCAGAGCGCGCGCGCAAAAGCTGGCAGTGGTTAGCCAGCATGATGTTAGCGGTTTTGAGTTAACGGTGTCTCAGTTGGCGGCCATGGGCCTATTGCCGCATAAAAGCTGGTTTGAACCTAATCACAGTGTCGATGAGCATCAGATTGCGCTGGCACTGGAAAAAGTAGGCTTAACCGACAAATCGCAGCAACTGCTCAGCCGTTTATCGGGTGGCGAATTACAGCGGGCGCTGATTGCCAAGGCTTTGGTGCAACAACCGCAAATTTTACTGTTAGACGAGCCCACCAACCATCTTGATGTGTTATACCAACACCAGATTTTAAGCTTAACCCGTTCGCTCGGTATCACTGTGTTGGCCTGTCTGCATGATTTAAATCTGGCGGCGATGTACTGCAATAAATTACTATTTTTGCAGCAGGGGCAGCAGCGTGCCTTTGGCAGCCCGCAACAGGTATTAACCCCGGCTTTGCTGCAGCAAGTGTTTGGCCTGCCGTGCACTGTGCAGGCTCAGGGGCAGCATGCGCATCTGCAAGTCAGTTTTTTACCGGAGGGGCTATGACACCAGGCAAAGCTCGCTCTGGCAAAGGCTATTTTATACTGTTAAGCCTGATACTGCTGATAAGCGCGGTATTAAGCCTGGGCATTGGCAGCGCCAAACTGGGCCTGATGGACATCCTTTTTGCCCTTATCGGCCACGAGCAGGCCTCAGCCCTGGCGCAAACCATTGTCTGGCAGGTCCGCATGCCAAGATTACTGTGCGCTATGCTGGTGGGTGCCGGTTTGGCCATCAGTGGCGCAGTATTGCAAAACGCCAGCCGCAATCCACTGGCCGATCCTTATTTATTTGGTTTAATGGCCGGTGCTGCGCTGGGCGCTACCTTAGTTAGTGTGCTGTTGCCAGAGCAAATGATTAGCATGGCACTGGCGGCATTTGTCGGGGCTTTATTTGCGGTGGCCTTAGTGTTTTTAGTCTGTCTGGGCCAGCAGCGACAACGCATAGAAGTGACCCTGCTGGCCGGGGTGGCGGTGTCCTTTATGCTCAGCGCCATTAGCAGCTTTATTTTATATTTTGCTGAGCCCTTTGCCGCCAACCGGGTGATTTTCTGGCTAATGGGAAGCCTGAGCCGTACCAGCTGGTTTAGCGTGTTATTGATCGCCCCGGCGGTATGCTTGTTACTGGGTATCGCTTTAGTGTTACGCCGGCAGTTGGATGCGTTATTGCTGTCTGATGACAGTGCCCATACCCTGGGGGTGAATACCCGGCGTTTAAGAACGATCTTACTGCTGTTAACGGCGCTGGTGACGGCCTGCATAGTGGCGCAATGCGGTGGTATTGCCTTTGTCGGCTTAATGATCCCGCATATAGTGCGTTATTTTTTTGGTGTCACGGCCATACCTCTGCTGCTAGGCTCCGCGCTTTGCGGCGCGATTTTTCTGATCTGGGTGGATAATCTGGCGCGTAGCCTGCTGGCGCAGCAGGAAATCCCGCTGGGCGTGATTACCTCGGTACTGGGTAGTGTGTTTTTTTTAATAATGATGCGCCGGCAACAACGACCAGGATAAGACAATGAATGATGAACAAACAAATGATCAACAGGCAAATGACCAGCAAGCCAGTGATCAGCAACATGACGATATTAAACAGCAACGTCATCAGGCGCGGCAGCAACGCTTAAAACAGCAGGTTGATGCCGCGGTATCGCGTGCTAATACCGAAAAAGGCCTGATGCTGGTGATCACCGGCAATGGTAAAGGTAAATCTACTTCAGGCTTTGGTACTGTAGCCCGGGCGGTCGGTCATGGTTTAACCGCTGCGGTGGTGCAATTTATTAAAGGCAGCTGGGATTGTGGCGAGCGTAACTTATTAGCCCAGCATGGCGTGCCTTTTGCGGTGATGGCCACCGGTTTTACCTGGGATACCCAGGATAAAGCGGCAGATATTGCCGCGGCCAAACAAGTGTGGCAGCAGGCAGAGGCTTTTTTAGCCGATCCCGCCATAGATCTGGTGTTACTGGACGAACTGACTTATATGCTCAGTTATCATTATTTACCGCTGGAGCAGGTAGAGCGGGCTATTGTTAACCGCCCGGCCGGGCAACATCTGGTGATCACCGGGCGAGCTTGCCATCGGCGCTTAATTGAGCTGGCCGATACGGTCAGTGAAGTGCAGTCGGTAAAACATGCCTTTGACGCCGGCATTAAAGCACAAAAGGGCATTGATTGGTGATGCGAGCTTTTAATCTGCTGTTTTTGTTTAACGCTGTATTGCTGATGACCTTATTCAGCCTGCCAGTCTCTGCGACACAGCGTTTTATTTCATTGGCACCACATATCACCGAGCTAATGTACGCTATTGGTGCCGAGGCACAACTGGTCGCGGTCAGTGATTACAGCGATTACCCTGAGGCAGCGAAACAGCTGCCAAGGGTGGCCAGCCATGCCTCGGTCAATATTGAAGCGGTGTTAGCGTTACAACCGGCGGTAGTCATTGCCTGGCGCAGTGGCAGCCCATCCGCTGATCTAAGCCGCTTGCAGCAGCTGGGTGTAAAGGTGGTGTATTCTGATCCGCTCACGCTGGATGATATTGCCACTGAGTTAGAGCAGCTGGGGCGGCTTACCGGCAGGCAGCAGCAAGCGGCCGCGCAGGCTGACGCTTTTCGTCAGGCGCTGAATCTACTTCGCCAGCAATATCAACAGCAAACAAAGATAAAGGTATTTTATGCGATGAGCACGGCGCCACTGAGCACCGTGGCTAATAATGCCTGGCCTTCGCAAATGCTGACGCTTTGCGGTGCTGAAAATACCTTTGCCAATGCCAAAACCGATTATCCGCAAGTGGGGCTGGAGCAGGTATTAGCGCGCCAGCCTGAGGTGATTATTCAGGCAGCAGGCAGCGGTAGAGCAGCGGATTTTAGTTTTTGGCAAGCTTATAAGGTATTGCCGGCGGTGGCTTTGCAGCAATTTTTAACGGTGAATGCGGATTATGTCTACCGCACTACGCCTCGCACCATAGAGGGCATTCGCCAGCTTTGCGAAGGCTTAGCGCCGTTTCGTCAAGGGTAAGCGTTTTAACCAGCAGAGCGCCAGCCTTATCACCATTAGAGCACAAAGCTCGGATCTGTTAATACTCTGCAGCGGGCGAAAATTCTGATAGGCTGTGCAGGCTGATAATAAAATTATAATAGTCAGCTTAATACACCAACAATAAAAGCTGCGACCACGCAGTATTAAGCATATGGAGTTAAACTTTGAAGCATTTACTCACCCTTACCGCAGCCTTGTTTATTGTGGCTTGCTCTAAACCAACATCACCAGAACAGCCGCCCAGTAAAGGCGCTTTAGTGATGGTAGGTGGCGCCCTGGCGAGCTCCAATGCCGAGGTGTATCAGCGTTATATCGAATTAGCCGGTGGCCCGTTACAAGCCCGGGTGGCGGTGATTCCGGCGGCCAGTGGCCAACCCGTTAAGTATTTTAAGCAGTTCCAATCAGATATGGTGCGCTATGGTCTGTCTGAAGATCAAATTGAACTGTTTCCGGTCGCGCTTAAAGATGATCGCAGTACGCCTGAGCAAGATGAAAGCCTGTGGGCTGAAGGCGCGCTGGATGAAAAACTGGCCGCGCATTTAAGCCAGTTTACTGCAGTGTGGTTTTTAGGCGGCGATCAGTTGAATATTACGGCTACGCTGAACCCGGATAACAACGGCTCGCCCTTGTTGGCCGCCGTTTGGGCGTTATATCAGCGTGGTGGCGTGGTGGGGGGCACCAGTGCCGGTGCCGCTATGATGAGTGACGTAATGATAGCGGCCGGCGATTCCTGGGGCGCCCTGACAAAAGGCACCACTGACAGCTATGCCGGCATGCAGGATCAGGAGCATGGCCCCTTGCTGCTTCGCACGGGACTGGGCTTTTTTAAACAGGGTATTATTGACCAGCATTTTGATCGCAAAGCCCGCTTCGGCCGCTTAATCGTTGCCACTCAGCTACATCGTGACAGCTTTGGTTTGGGTTTTGGTATTGATGAAAATGCCGCCCTGATCTACACCGCTATTGATAACCAGCTGCAGGCGCTGGGGGCCGGTGCGGTGACGCTGGTAGATGTAAGACAAAGTCAGAAACAGGATAATCCGCATGGTTACCATCTGGAGAATATCCGTATCAGTGTGTTTCAGGGCGGTGATAAATACTTACTGGATGAGCATCGTTTTGTGCCGCATGCAGCTAAACAAGCGACTATCGGTGCCGAGTATTTGAATTTAGCCTCGCCTGTGGTGTCTGGCGTATTTAGCCGTAATAGCCGTTTAAAAGATTTACTGGCGTTTGATTTAGTGGATAACAAGGGCAGTAAAGAAGTGGTCAGTTATCTGCATCAGGGGAGCGGCTTGGGTTTTACCTTACGCTTTACTCAGGATGAGCTGACAGAGGGCTACTGGCAGTATCTGGATGGCATGCTGGATAATGGCAGCGCTTATCAGGTGAAACTGTCTATAATTCCCAGCAGCTTTGCTATTACTGAGTTGCCGATAAGCCAGCCGTAAATCAGCAGCGGGCCGCTTATAATGGCTCCAGTTGGTAGTGGCCTGTTGCAAAGGCCTCTGCCAATTCGGTGGAGCGGCTTAAAACCTGCTGCCAGTTTTCAATACGTTGCTGATCCGGTAGTTTAAAATCTGTTCT
The DNA here is from genome assembly GCF_036735525.1 of Arsukibacterium sp. NCBI lineage: Bacteria > Pseudomonadati > Pseudomonadota > Gammaproteobacteria > Chromatiales > Chromatiaceae > Arsukibacterium > Arsukibacterium sp. The sequence continues at coordinate 5,733 of NZ_DAINOE010000099.1, forward strand.
ATCCGGAATTTTGCCAAGCGGCAGTGAGGCTATCCACTGCGCGCTGGGGCAGAGGATCACCACATTATCTAAAGTACTGGCCGCTGTGCGCCGCCAGCGCAGCGCTTTATCGAACCAACCCGGCGTTAGCTTGGGGTAAAAGTGCGGGTACAGCACTAAACCTTGCGGGCTGAACGGCAAGTCAAAATGGTAATCGGTAATACCGCCATCTATATAGAGCCCTTTAGCTGCTCCGGCGATATCGACAATTGGATCTAGCACCAAGGGTATAGAGCCACTGGCCAGCACCGCCTGTTTCAGGTTTTCTGCACTAAAAGCCACATGCTCAGTGGCGAGGCTACTGCTGTGTAAAAACGGCGCCTGACTAGCGGATAAATGAAAATGCACCCGTTGAAAAAAATGCTGTAAATGCTCGCGCTTAACTAAATTCGCCCCCGCCGCCATACATAAGCTGGCCACTTGCTGCCACTTAGGCTGGCCGGTTTTAAAGCGCTTGGCCCGGGCCACAATTACATTTAGCTGCATTACCGGGTTAGCCAGCACCCCGGCAATGTCTGCCTCTGCCGGAAACACATCATCTATAATGGCCGCAGAGATGTGGCTGATCAGGGCGCTATCGGCACCTGGTGGATAGCAGATAGTACTGTAGGCTTTGGCAAAGCGCTCCAGCGCTGCCAAGGGCTGTTGCTGGGCATAGCAGCTAAAGCGCCAGGCGCCGGCGGAGCTGCCCAGCAAATGCAATGGCTGTTGGCGCTTGGCAAAAAACTCACCGAGTAGGTAGCGGTCTAAGCCATAGAGCACAAACCATTTGGGGCCACCACTGGCACCGACCAGTACCTGAATATCATCAGCCCTTAGCCCCTGTTGCTGGATCTGCTGATAGGCACGGCGACCGGCCAGCACCCGCAAGGGCGATGAGCTTTGTGTAGATTTAGGCATCAATGCGTTACCAACATAAGAGAGCAGGATCAGCGACCAAATAAGGTATGGTACATGCGGGTCGCATAGTCATCGGTCATACCAGAGATATAGTCACAAATGACCCGGTAACGGGCGGCGCCCTCAGGGGCACTATGCCAGCGCTGCTGGGTGTTTAATGGCAATAAGCGCTCGGGATCCGAGGCAAAAGCATCAAATAGCTCCAGTAACATATTCTGGCTTCGAAAGCGTGATTGCTGGATAGACGGCTGTTTAATCACACAGCGAAACACCAGTTGCTTTAACGCCTGCAGCACACTACTTTGCGCATCTGGCAAACTGGCGTTATAGCGGATAAGCGCACAGCTTGCCTGTGGCAAACTTTCGGTGAGTTGCACTGAGGTAATTAACATATTGACCAGCGAGCCTATCGCATCTTTACGTAAATGATGTTCCGCGCTGAACAGTTGCTGCCCCAAAGGCTGTAACTGCTGCTTAAGTGGCTCTGGCAATACTTGCCAGCAGTCAGCCATATGCTGTTGCCACTGCTGCTGGCTGATATTACCCAGCACTATGGCATCTTCTAAATCATGCACGCCATAAGCAATATCATCAGCCAGCTCCATAATGGAGGCATCCAGTGACTTATAACGCGACTTGATAAAGGGCGAGCTGTCCAGATTATCTATCTGCTGGAAGGCGCTGCGGTCTTCGATACTCAGCGGCGCTAAAATCCAGTTTAAAATATCACTGTCAGCGGCAAACAGCGCTTTAGCGGGTTTCCACGGGTTCAGGTTCATTGGTCGCTCGCTGGGGCGTTCGCACTGAGCCAATTGTATGGGTTGCAGTACCGGGTATTTTAATAACCCCAGCAGGGTGCGGCGGGATAAATCCATGCCGTGTTCAAGGGTGTAAGGCTCGAGCTTAGCGACAATACGCAAGGTTTGGCCATTACCTTCAAAGCCGCCATAGGGCAGCATCTTATAGTTCAGTGCCGATTCGCCGCCATGCCCAAAAGGCGGGTGGCCAATATCATGTGCCAGACACAGCGCTTCCATTAAACTGTGATCAGGTAACATCGCCGTTTGCTCAGCCGTCAGCTTTTGCTTTAACTGACTGACCAGGCCAGTACCAATTTGCGCCACTTCCAGCGAGTGGGTAAGCCGGGTACGGTAAAAGTCATTTTCACCTATGCCCATAATTTGTGTTTTAGACTGCAGCCGTCGAAATGCCGCAGAGTGCAGAATACGCGCTCTGTCACGCTGCCAGGGGCTGCGCTGATCATTGGGCCGCAAACTGGCACTGGCTGAGCGTCGGGCAGACCAGGTTTCATAACACACATCTGCAATTGGCTTTGACATACAAGATCCCTTAACGTCGTCAATATCGCTATGTTACTAAAGCAAGCAACAAACTTCGAGTAGCGCTTAGTCTAACCAGTAATTTAAGCTGTTATAACATAATCAGATGACAGACAGTCGTTTTTACCAATAGCGGCCATTTGAAACCGTCATATCAACGAAATCTTGTCTTGAAATCCCCACCAGAAATATGCAGAGTTGCTAACAAATAGTAAGCAGAATGATCGCTATCAAGTCAATACCGCCGAGCTCTCAGGTGTCGGTTGATTAAAGCGTTAAATTCCTCACTACCTTCTTGCCTGTCTGCTATTGGCGATATATGATTCGTATATAAAACGTATATCAGAGGCTGGTGATGGGAATTGTGAAAATTGACGACGAACTACATGGGGAGATCCGCAAGGCTAGTTCAGTTATGGTTCGATCTATCAATGCTCAGGCTGAGTATTGGATAAAGATTGGTATGCTTGCCGAGGCGAACCCCAGTATGTCTTTTTCTGACATTATGCGCGACCAAATGAAGCTGGCTGAAGTAGACATCAGGAAGGCTGTTGGTGGCTAGCGTAAAACTGAAAAGTGCTGAAGAGTTGAGTGTAATGCGGGAGTCTGGTCGGCTTCTGGCAACGGTTTTTGCATACCTTGATGGCATTATTGAGATTGGTGTCTCTACAATGGATATCAATGATTTAGCGGAAAGGTTTATCACTGATCAGCTGCGTGCTCGTCCAGCCAGCAAAGGCCAGTATGGGTATCAGTATGTTCTGAATAGCTCCGTAAACTACGTTGTATGCCATGGCGTTCCTTCAAGCGCACAGAAGCTAAAATGCGGTGACATTGTCAATGTTGATATCACGTTGGAGCAGGGCGGATTTATCGCCGACTCCAGCAAAATGTACATGATCGGTAACGTGACTCCGGCCGAGAGGCGCTTGGTCGAAACAACCTATGAAGCAATGTGGCAAGGAATACAGAGTGTAAAGCCTGGCGCGACCCTTGGTGATGTTGGTCATGCCATTCAGAGCCACGCTCAGAAACATGGTTACTCTGTTGTTCGAGAGTATTGTGGGCATTGGATTGGCCGGGAAATGCATGAGGAGCCACAGGTGTTGCATTATGGTCAGGCAGGTAAAGGTTTAACGCTGCAAGAAGGGATGGTGTTTACAATTGAGCCTATGATTAATCAGGGTAAGGCCAAGGTTAAGTTGAAGAAAGACGGCTGGACCGTTGTCACCAGCGATAAAAAGTTATCCGCTCAGTGGGAGCATACAGTGGCCGTTACCTCAGAGGGTTACGAGGTACTGACGCTCAGGGCCGAAGAGCAAATTTAAATCGCAGGCAAGGCAGACGGCTTATTCAATGCGGCTGCGCCTTCACAGTAAAGCTGCTCGTGCTGTGGGCGTGATGAGGCACAATGAGCCAGCTTAGAATATCAACCATAGCTATTCTATCGGGTGCTGCATCAGTAGTGATCGGTTTAGTTGCCTTTGTGTTAAGTTGGAACTTGTCGGATTTTTGGGCTGGACCAATGCCGGGCATTCGAGTGTTAATTTTTCCTGCTAATCTGTCGCTGGGTTATGTGTGGCATCCACTTATGCTGCGCTGCGGCAGCACATTACCAACGCGTTATACATGATGGTTAATCAAATGAAATCGTTTTTATTTTCGGCATTGCTGCTGGTCTGTTTTAAGTTGAATGCCGCCACTCCGTATGAATTGCCAAGAAGTTCGGTAATTGAGCTTGAAGAAAAATCTAGTGGGCGTATTTACCCATTATTTATTCAACTACCTCCTTCCTACACCACAAAAACTGATGAAATTTACCCGGTAATTTACCTCACTGACGGGTATTACAGTTTTCCTATTGTAAGTGGTGCCATGCGCTTTCCTATGAATAACGGGGTGATGCAGCATGCCATCATTGTTGCAGTGTCATATCAGAAAGGTTCGGCTGGATCAAATAGCAGAATCAGAGATTTCACACCAACAGTGGCTAAAGCATCTGAGAAATCCCCACAAATGGTGTAGTTAAAACAATTATTTAGGTGAGAGGGGAACATTCATGGCGGTTCCCGATCTGATCATTCGCCAAAACTCCCACACCGCGGATGCTCACCATGAATGTAAAA
>NZ_DAINOE010000100.1:0-6602 GCF_036735525.1 Arsukibacterium sp.
GCTGCGATCGCGCTATTTAGCAGTTTACTCACATTATCGACCATGCGCTTACAACAGCTTGCCCCTGTTTGGGCTTGTGGCCTGTCCAGACGCTATCTGGTAGCCACAGAGTTGCTTAAGTTACTGTCATTAGCCTTGCTCACGGCACTATTAGCCATTCCTCTGGGATTACTGATCAGTTACTGTTTAGTGGCGGTGATCAATGTGCGTTCTTTTGGTTGGGCGCTGCCTTGGCAGTTTTTTCCGTCGCAATGGTTGCTGTTAACCATGGCTGCACTGGTAAGTGCTTTTTTAGCGGCCATTATTCCGGTGTTAACACTGCAGTTCACCTCGCCCAGTTCGCTGTTAAAAGGGTTTCGTGATGAGCAATAACGTCTTTTTACCTTTATTTTTGGTTTTACTATTGCTTGGGCAGCTTACGCTGTTTGGTTGTAAGCCGGTGCCGCCCAGTGAAGGTTTCGCGGGGCTGGGCGCGACAGCCGATGAATTCGCTCAGGTTGTGCCAGGCAATGTCATCGAGTATCCCGCTGCGCTGGATCAGCATCCTGAGTATCGTATTGAATGGTGGTATGTAACAGCGAATTTGCAGACAGAGTTTGGCGAGCCGCTAGGAATTCAGTGGACGCTGTTTCGCTATGCGGATGCGCCAGCACCGCAGCGCGAAGGATGGGCCAGTCAACAGCGCTGGCTTGGGCATGTAGGGCTAACCCGTGCCAATCATCATTTTTTTGCGGATACCTATGCGCGCGGCGGCATTAATCAAGCGGGGGTCAGCCCAGAGCCATTTAACGCTTGGATCGATAATTGGTCTTTTATTGCGACAGACACGGATGCAACCCATTTTACCTTGCATGCCGACACTGCCGACTTTAGCTATGCGTTAACGTTAAAAAAGCAGGGACCCGCTATTTTGCATGGTGAGCAGGGTGTCAGCGTAAAATCGTCTGCAGGCCAAGCCTCTTATTACCTAAGTTTGCCTTTTCTAGCGGTGTCGGGAGAGATAAAAATAGGGGATGAGCAGTTAGCCGTAACAGGTGACGCCTGGCTGGATCGGGAATGGAGTAGCCAGCCGTTAGCGGCCAATCAGCTGGGATGGGATTGGTTTTCCCTGCATTTAGCGAATGGCGATAAATTGATGTTATTTCGGTTGCGCCACGCAGATGCTGAACATTATTTTTCGGGTACCTACATTCCGGCTGATGGCCGTACTCAGCCATTACAATCACAGCAAATTACTATGCAGCCAATACAACAGCATAGTGTCGCAGGGAAACGAGTCCCCGTAGCATGGCAGTTAACGGTAGCGGATCTCGGTATTGCCATTCAAGCGCGGGCGCTTAATCCTAATGCCTGGATGGGTACGGGTATTGCTTACTGGGAAGGGCCAATTAATTTTACAGGCAGCCACTCGGGCAAAGGGTATTTGGAAATGACCGGGTATTGATAACTGACTGAGCCAGTTAGCATAGATATTTATGAAGTGCGCTGTTTTTTATGCTTTATAATGAAACTTGAGCGTTTTTAGAGCGCAAAGAGCGCTATTTTTGTCCAAATACCGACCAGCCCGTATGTTGGGCTAAGCGCTCAAGCGCGATCGTACCAAGATGACTATTTCCCTGAGGGTCTAATCCGGGAGACCATACGGCAATAGAGGCTCTACCTGGTGCGATGGCTAGAATGCCTCCACCAACACCACTTTTACCTGGTAAGCCTACTCTAAACGCAAACTTGCCAGAGCCATCATAGTGACCTGATCTGTACCAGCAACAGTGGACACTTCACTAAGCACTGTTGCTGGTACAGATCAGGTCTACCCTCCACCTCAATGCCAATCATCACAAATTGACCATTCTCAAAGGTAAAGCTGGGTGATCGGGTGGCTTTAATACTAAACAAGGTGTCATTCCAATGATGAACAGCAGTAACGGTTTCGGTAATGGTACTTCTCATAACAACGCCTTATTTGAAAAATGAAAGGGATGTAATAACAGATAATCAGTGGCTTGATGTATCAGACATAGCTTTTGGCAATGGCCTTTATTTTACTTACGATGGCACGTAAACCGTTGCCTCGGGTTTGGCTGATATGTCGCTCTAGATCAAGCGTTTTTAGATAATGATCAATGTCAAACGCCAAAATAGCTGCCGGTGTTTGATGCTGATAAGCCGCTAAGACAATTGCCACTAAACCATTGACGATAATAGCATCACTGGCGGCCTGAAATGCTAAGACGCCATTTGAAAACTGAGCAGATAACCAGACGCTGCTTTGACAGCCTTTAACTAGCAATGCTTCAGTTTTTAACTGCTCGGGCAAGGCTGTAAGACTTTTACCCAGGTCAATAATGTATTGATAACGCTGTTCCCAATCATCAAAGAAGGCTAAGTCATCCAATATGTTCTGTTGGGTTGGTAACGTCATAAGTTGCTCATTAATTGTGATTCAAGAAAAGTGCCTAGTGGCGTCTTCAGCGTTTAGAAAAGCAGACCCGCCTCAAGCTGTGCTTCTTCACTCATCATGTCGCGAGACCATGGTGGGTCAAATACCAGATTAACCCGCACTGTATTTATATTAGGCACCATGCCAACACGGTGCTCTACATCTCCCAACAGCACCGGCCCCATACCACAAGCTGGCGCAGTTAAGGTCATATCAATCACGACACTGCGGCTGGCCTGATCAATGTTCACCTTGTAAATCAGCCCCAAAGACATCAGGTTGATGGGAATTTCCGGGTCATAAATACTTTCTAATGCTTGATAAACTTGGTCTTTATCTATTTGACCGTTTTTAGGTGTAACAAAATTTAGTATCAATGGATTTCGACCAATCGCATCAGCGTCTGTGCCATCAATACGATACATATTGCCTTGCCATGTGATGGTAAAATTACCGCCCAGCTCTTGCGTTAGGGTGACGAATTCCCCCGCGCTTATTAGCTGCTTTTCACCGTTTGGCACCCTCCTAGCCAGGCAATCACGTTCGATGGCAACGATTTTTTGTTGCATGCTTTCACCTTTTAGACAGAGCTGCCTAAGTTACGTTAAAACTTTCGCCACAACCGCATTCTGCTAAGACATTCGGGTTGTTGAACTTCAATACGCCGTTCAAGCCTTCTTTGACATAATCTATTTCGGTGTTGCGAACCAGATTTAATGCATCTGCAGCAATGCAAAATGTCAGCTGGTCAGTCACTTTCAGCTGGATATCGCCCGTCTTAGGCTCAGTAACCATATCCATAACATAAGCATAACCAGTACAGCCGCTGGTTTTAGTGGCTAGGCGCAACAGTTGCCCTGGCAAGCTTGCCAACTTGCTTTCAAAGTGACGGATTGCATTAGCGGTAAAGGTTAACGGCGCGTTTTCAGCACTTTTGTTTGGGGTGTAAGTTTCTACGTGCATCTCATATCCTCAGGTAAGCATTTGCTTAACTTTGTGTAATGCATTAAAAAACTGGTCAATTTCGTCCATAGTATTGTATAGAGAGAAAGACGTTCTTGCCGTACCAGGTAATCCTAGGCGCTTCATTAGTGGCTGGGCACAGTGCGCACCAGTACGGATAGCAATGCCTTGTTTATCCAAAAGAAATCCAACATCTGTAGGGTGGCAGTCTTTTAGATTAAAACTCATTACACCAATTTTCGTCCCAGCTGTGCCCACCAGCTGCATACCACTAAATTCGCGAGCTAAAGCGGTGGCATGTTGGATCAAGCGCTGTTCATGGGCTTGTAATGCGGTAAGTTCAATGCGGTTAAACCAGTCGATGGCCGCACCCAACCCAATAGCACCGGCTATATTGGGCGTTCCGGCCTCTAGCCGGTTAGGTAATCCGCCCCAGGTGGCAGACTGGTAGCTCACCTCAGCAATCATTTCCCCACCTGTCTGCCACACAGGCCATGCTTGTAATAACTCTGCTTTACCCCAAAGAACGCCAATACCTGTGGGGCCAAAAATTTTATGCCCTGAAAAAGCGTAAAAATCACAACCGATTTCACGTACATTCACGCCACCATGGGCGATACCCTGAGCACCATCAATCAACACTAAAGCATTAACATTTTTTGCCTGAGCAGTAAGTGTTTTTATCGGATTGATGGTGCCAAGTGCATTAGAGACATGAGGCAGTGCGACCAGTTTAGTGTTAGGCGTTAGCAATTTTACAAACATCCCGGTATTTAAGCTGCCATCTTCATAGATCGGGCAAACTTTTAATACTGCACCGCTGCGCAGGCAAGCTTGCTGCCAGGTCACCAAATTGGCATGGTGCTCCATTTCTGTAACCAGTATTTCGTCACCCGGCTTTAGACGTTGCGCCATGCCATTTGCAACAATATTAATCGCTTCGGTAGTGCCTCGCGTCCATAGGACTTCACTGCGATCGTATGCATTTATAAAGTTGGCTACTTTATCTCGGCTTTGCTCGTAGCGGCGGGTTGCTTCATCCGCCAGAGTATGGGCTCCCCGATGCACATTGGCATTACACTGCATATAAAAATCGGTAATGGCATTAATAACCGATAATGGCTTTTGAGTGGTCGCAGCGTTATCAAAATAAATCAGCGGTTTGTTGGCAATTTTCTGCTGTAAAACCGGAAATTCAGCCCGGATAGCGGCCACATCAAATAGGTTTTGGCTTGTGCTCATGTGATGGCTATCTCCTTAAGGCGAGGAAGTAAACCTTGATTTAACCACTGAGCCAGATGCGGATCAGGGAGCTGGTTAATCAGCTCTTGAATAAAACCCACGTTTAGCATCACTAGTGCCTGATCGCGGGCAATACCGCGTGTTTGCATATAGTTAAGCGCTTCTTCTTCAATTTCTGAGACTGTCGCGCCATGTGCACATTGCACGTCATCGGCATAAATTTCTAACTCGGGTTTGGTGTTCACCTGCCCTCGGCGAGATAAAAGCAAATTGCGATTATGCAATGCTGCTTGCGTTTTTTGTGCATTAGGATGGATGTGGATCCGCCCGTTAAACACTGCATTAGCCTTATCGCCGACAATAACGCGTACCAGCTCAGTCGTTTTACCGTGTGCTTTAATATGTTCGGCATTGGTATGTAAATCGTAATGTGTGGATTCACCTAGCAAAGAAATAGCATTAAGTTTGGCATCAGCATGCTCACCATTGTGCAGAATATCGATATCTGTGCGTGATAACGCACTGCCGAAACCTAGCAGGGTACTATTTAGCACAGCGTGTTGATGCAGACAAAAATGGTTACCGCCAAAATGCAGTGCATCGGCAGAAGGCTGGATAAGACGATAATGTTCGAGGTTAGCATGTTCGCTCACTTCGAACTCGGTAAAATTTGTACTTAAGTGCTGACCTTGGCCTTCAATTTGTTCAATGATCTTCACGCTGGCCGCTTGCTGCACCCTAACTAACACCCGTTGATGCGCCTCGTGGCCTGCTGAGTGATGGCTAATAATACGAATCAATGGCTTGATAATGCTTTTAGATGCAACTGAAATAAACAGAATATCATTTGCCAAAGCATCATTGACCAAACCAAACAAATGACGTTTCGGTTTGATTTGGGAAAAAAAACTGGTGGCAATGACGTATTGCAGCCCATCAGCTTTATCTAGCAAGCTGATAGTCAACCCAGCAGGAAGTTGTAAAGCAGTCAGATCTGTTCGCAGTTTCCCATCAACAAAGAGTAAATCTATAGTCTGAACATTCTCAATAGCGGCTACGGTGAGCTCTTGAGTAGAAGGTGTGTGAACCAGTTCTAGATTTTCCAGTACAGATAACGAGGTATATTTCCAATGCTCAGTGCGTCTTCCTGGCCAGGTGGTCTCTTTTAATGACTGAACCGCGCCTTGCCTAAGAGGACTTAAGCTATCAGATTTTGCCTCTGCGCGTGCAACTACCCCTTGAAACCATGGATTCATGCTTTTATCTCCAAGCTAGTTGCTGTGTTGAGAAAAGCATACCCCTCTTTTTCAATTTGCTGCGCTAGCGCCGCAGTGCCGCTTTTCACAATTTTGCCATTTGCCAGAATATGCACAAAATCAGGCTGGATATAATCAAGTAAACGCTGATAGTGAGTAATGATCACAAAGCTACGTGTTGCATTACGTTGGCTATTTACCCCATTGGCCACAACTTGTAATGCATCGACGTCTAACCCAGAGTCCGACTCATCTAAAATGCACAATGAAGGCTCAAGCAAAATCATTTGCATAATTTCATTACGCTTTTTCTCACCACCAGAAAACCCTTCGTTAACGCCACGTTTCAGAAAATCAAGGGGTAGCTGTACTTGCTGGCAGGCAGTCTTAGCGGCTTTAAGAAAATCACTGGCGCTAAGCGGTTCTTGGCGGCGATGCAAACGCATAGCGTTCACGGATTCTTTTAAAAACTCCATATTACTGACACCCGGGATCTCAACTGGGTACTGGAATGCCAAAAAGAGGCCATGACGAGCGCGCTTTTCAATATCCAGCGCTAAGAGATTTTCATCTTTGAAGTGCACTTCACCCTCAGTAACATCATAGCCTTCTCGACCTGATAACACATATCCTAGGGTACTCTTGCCTGCGCCATTTGGCCCCATGATGGCGTGAACTTCACCGGGATTAATGATGAGATC
>NZ_DAINOE010000100.1:6612-7695 GCF_036735525.1 Arsukibacterium sp.
TTTTGTTCAACTCGCGCGTGCAGATTTTTAATAGTAAGCATGTGTGGATTATCCTACTGAGCCTTCGAGGCTGATTTCTAATAACTTGCCTGCCTCGACGGCAAACTCCATCGGTAATTCTTTAAATACCGCTTTACAAAAGCCATTAACAATCATTGAAATTGCTTTTTCAGCATCCAACCCGCGTTGCTGACAGAGAAAAAGTTGTTCATCACTCACTTTGGATGTGGTGGCCTCATGCTCGACTTTGGCACCGGGGTTACGGCTTTCAATATATGGAAAGGTATGTGCACCGCAGCGATCACCAATGAGCAGCGAATCACATTGGGTAAAATTACGCGCCCCGTCGGCTTTTGGCCCCATATGTACAAGACCGCGATAGGCGTTATTACTTTGGCCGGCACTGATCCCTTTAGAAATGATCGTGGATTTAGTATTTTTCCCTAGATGAATCATTTTGGAACCGGTATCCGCTTGCTGATGTCCGCGTGTTAAGGCGACCGAGTAAAACTCACCGACACTGTTGTCACCTTTAAGTACACAACTGGGGTACTTCCAAGTTATGGCTGATCCGGTTTCGACCTGAGTCCAGGAAATCTTGGCATTGGTTTGGCACAAACCACGTTTAGTGACAAAGTTGTAGATCCCACCTATGCCATTTTCATCTCCGGGATACCAGTTTTGTACCGTAGAGTATTTGATTTGTGCGTTATCCAGTGCGACTAACTCGACCACTGCAGCGTGCAGCTGGTTTTCATCACGCTGTGGTGCAGTACAACCTTCGAGATAACTTACATAGCTATCTTCATCGGCAATGATTAATGTACGCTCAAACTGTCCGGTATTTTGTTCGTTAATCCTAAAATAGGTAGAGAGTTCCATTGGGCAGCGAACGCCTTTAGGAATATAAACAAAAGAGCCATCGGTAAATACCGCGCTATTTAGTGCGGCGAAATAGTTATCTGAACGAGGCACAACAGCACCAAGATATTTTTTGACTAACTCTGGATAGTCTTTGATCGCCTCAGAAATGGGACAAAAAATAACGCCTGCTTCCTTAAGTTTTTCACGGAAAGTGGTCAC
>NZ_DAINOE010000100.1:7705-8213 GCF_036735525.1 Arsukibacterium sp.
CCGATACCGAATCAAAAACCACATCGACAGCTACGCCAGCCAGTACTTCTTGCTCGTATAGCGGAATACCAAGTTTTTCGTATACCCTTAAAAGCTCAGGGTCGACCTCGGCCAGCGATTTAGGTTTGTCTTTCATACTTTTCGGTGCAGAAAAGTATGAAATTGCTTGAAAGTCAATTTTTGGGTAACTGACATGAGCCCAATCCGGCTCTTCCATTTTTAACCAGTTTTCATAAGCCCTAAGCCGCCACTCCAGCATCCATTCAGGCTCTTCCTTAATAGCTGAGATTCGGCGAATCACTTCTTCATTAAGGCCTGCGACGAAGGTATCTGATGCGATATCTGAGACAAAACCCGCTTCATACTGCCGTGCTAGTGCTTGCTCAAGTTGTTGTGTCATCGAGCTATCCTTTGTGTTGGCGTATCACTAACATCTAATAAGCTTCATTAGTAAAGGCCATTAACTGTCGGTGATAAGAATATCGTTAGACTTTGATCTTATAATACC
>NZ_DAINOE010000100.1:8223-10118 GCF_036735525.1 Arsukibacterium sp.
AGCTTAAGCACCAAGGCCGCTATACTATAATAACCTAGTATTTTACTCAAGTATTTAGTTGACTAAATTACTCAGGTATTTGGCATCTCATTATTAGTGCTTTATTAGTGCTTTTAGAATTTGTAAGCGCGCTGATACAGAACGGAGTACAGGATGTTGCTGCCCTGTACCTAAAACTATAATTTTGAAGCGGTGATAGTGTTTATAGTGCTTAGACATTGCGATCATTCAGAACATCGAATAGTCATTTCTGATTGGTGGCTACATCAACATTAGGAATGGAATAAAAATGAGTAAAACAGCTCACCCTGTCATGCATGGGGCTCGCGGCACCAAGTAACTCTTGCATGATGATGGAAATGCCGGGACCGCCGTCTACCTCATATTTTCTTGCCGGCGAGGTTGCGGTAATTTGACAGAAGTCTTCTTGTGGTAGGCGCATAATCCAGGACTGGTCGGCAGCCATTTTGCGATCCAGTTTGGTCTGATATTAATAACCCAAATAATGAAGCTGATATGGAAGACTGGGCTGACTCCCATAATCCTAATAATGATAGCTACTTAGGTGATGATTAACGTATCAAATAGTGGTTAACGTCAGTTAAATTCTAAAGGTATAGTGTATAACTACACCTTTTTTTCCTTTAAAACAGTTGGTATTTCATCAAATACTGATTAGGTGAAAATCCGGATATTTTTACATGCTAGTTTTAGACTCCAAATCTTATACCTTCATTATCGTTTGAAGTTTATAAAATTGCATTTCCACGTTGATTACTGACGGTTAATTTTGATTTTGTAAACTTTCACAAACCATTTAGGTTCGCTAATGCTTGAATATGCGGTGATAATTGCCGTATATTTTCTTATATGTAAGCCCTGGGGAGCTAATGCTAAATATAAAGGCGAGAAGGCAGCTGAAGGCATTATTGCCGGTAGGAATGCTAGCAACAAAAACCTGGCTGGAAGCGCAGGGCTTGAACCTACATTTTCTGGATAATGCTGTTCGCAGTAGCACTTTAATACCGCTGACTCCAGGTGTTTATGTGCGGGAGGGAATCGTCAGTTGGCAGGGCGTTGTGGCATCTTTGCAGCGAATGACAGACACCCCCGTTCATGTTGGCGCTTTGTCAGCGCTTGAGCTGGAAGGCCTAGCGCACTATTTAGTTTGTTCAACGTCGCCTCGTATTACGTTATGTAGTGAAAAAGCACTTCCAAGGTGGCTGAATAGAATTGCAGTGGCAGCTGAATTTGAATGGCAGGGTACTCGCAGGCTTTGGGCTGAAAATGTCATGTCGGATAGCTATTTTATAAGAGAGCATAGCTGGCAAGTACCTTTACCGGCTCTTTATTATTCTTGTCCTGAAAAAGCCATGCTGGAGTTATTACTACAGGTGCCTGATGCAATCAGCTTTGAACATGCCGATCAACTGATGCAGGGGATGTACAATTTGTCGCCGCGCAAATTGGATAAGCTATTAAGGTGCTGTATAAACGTTAAAGTAAAACGACTGTTCTTTTGGCTTGCTCACCGGCACCAGCATGCCTGGCTGAAACATCTTAGTAGTGAGGATTATGCACTAGGTACAGGCAAACGCATGATTGCAAAAGGCGGCAGGTACGAGTCAACTTGGCAGATAACGGTGCCTAAGGAGATGTAATACGATTGATAAACAAAGCATTTACTATCGACAATGGAGAGTGTTTACGTAAAGGCTGGACGAAGTAATGGCAGATAATCTGACGTCTTTGTTTAATTCTTGATGAAGTTGCTATAGCAAACCAAGAGCACTCCAGAAAAAAACATTGTTTTATTATTGATGCAAGTATTGATGCGATTATTGTGATAATCTTTTACAGTGAATTGTAATTACTGGTTTTAAATAAAGATGCCT
>NZ_DAINOE010000101.1:0-2276 GCF_036735525.1 Arsukibacterium sp.
TTGGTGTTGGCTGGCATGAGGTCATATACGAGCCAAAAAAAACGGCCAGCAAGCTGACCGTTTTCTCTGAATGAATTCAGTTTACAAGTGGTAAGTTACAGTACAGTAACGTTAGCAGCTTGTGGGCCTTTTTGGCCTTGTTCGATTTCGAAAGCAACGCGTTGGCCTTCGTTTAAGGTTTTGTAACCTTCAGTTTGGATTGCACGGAAGTGAACGAAAGCGTCAGCGCCGCCGTTATCTTGAGTGATGAATCCGAAACCTTTATCAGCGTTAAACCACTTTACTACACCAGTTACTTTAGCCATGAATGACTCCTAAAAATTTTTAATGAAACTAATTGACGCTAAATGCGCTTGTTAGCCTGACTGTTTGTTTACTTATGCGGCCAAACGTGCGTGAATCTTCAGGGACATGACTTACTAATGAAGCTGTGTAGCGAAGTGTTCAAAAACATGTTGTTACATAGGTCTGCTCTACAGGCCGGAAAGCACTATAACAGGTCTGCGCGGAATGTATAGCACTATTGCTAAATAAATACGTAATTTGCAAAATAAATTCACTTAGCGCTGAAAATAAAAAAACGCCAGATGACACTGGCGTTTTTACTGTATTACTTAAAGCGGGTTACTTAAAGCTTGTGACTAAGAGCCTGCTTTATGGCTTAGCCAATTGCCACTTCAGGCGCCACATAGGCAAAGCCTAACGCTTCCGCCACGCTTTGATTGGTGACTTTGCCATGATAGACGTTTAAGCCGGCTAACAGGTGCTTGTCTTCCTGCAGCGCCTTTTTATAGCCTTTATTCGCCAGACGGATAATAAAGGGCAGGGTGGCATTGTTCAGCGCAAAGGTAGAGGTCAGTGGCACAGCCCCTGGCATATTGGCTACACAGTAGTGCACGACATCATTAACGATATAGGTTGGGTCAGCATGGGTGGTTGGTTTAGAGGTTTCAACACAGCCGCCCTGGTCAATGGCCACATCGACAATAGCGGAGCCTGGCTTCATGCGCTTGATATGCTCACGTGTCACCAGTTTCGGAGCCGCTGCACCTGGCACTAACACACCGCCAATCACTAAATCTGCAGCCAGCACTTCTTGCTCTAGGGCTTCAGCAGTAGAGTAGATGGCTTTTACCGCACCATTAAACTGAGCATTGATGCGACGTAATACATCTACGTTACGATCTAAAACCGTCACATCTGCACCCATGCCAACGGCCATTTGCGCGGCATTTGCGCCAACCATACCGCCACCGATGATCACCACTTTTGCCGGGGCAACACCAGGTACGCCGCCCAATAGCATGCCGCGACCGGCACAGGATTTTTCCAGCGCACGGGCACCGGCCTGAATTGACATGCGGCCAGCCACTTCTGACATAGGCGCTAATAACGGTAAGCCACCTTTGTTATCGGTCACGGTTTCATAGGCAATACAGACTGCTTTAGAGGCGATCAGATCCTGAGTTTGCGGTAAATCGGGGGCCAGGTGCAGGTAAGTAAATAAAATCTGACCTTCACGCAACATAGCGCGCTCAGCGGGTTGTGGCTCTTTTACTTTTACAATCATCTCGGCTTTGGCAAATACCTCAGCGGCCGTGGCCAGTACATTGGCGCCAACAGCTTCATAATCGGCATCGGTAAAACCAATGCCACTACCGGCATTATGTTCTACAAAGACGCTATGGCCATGACCAATTAACTCACGGACACTGGCTGGGGTCATGCCGACACGGTATTCATGGTTTTTTATTTCTTTTGGTACACCGATAATCATAATGTTCCACCTTGGTTGGGTTGGGTAAGATTTTTGCGCAGTATACAAGCAAAAAAGCAGAATTAATGCTTGTTTTGGTGGCGCTATCCAGTGCAAAATTCTGTTTAAAATGTAAAACAGGAATATTTCACTGCTATGTATTCTTTAAGTAAGAGTATCAAGAAGTTAGACCGGATTGATCGCAATATTTTAGTCGAATTACAGCGAGATGGGCGTTTAGCCAATGTCGAACTGGCCCGCAGGGTAGGGTTAAGCCCAACGCCCTGCCTGGAACGGGTACGTAAGCTGGAAGCCGAGGGCTATATTATTGGCTATACCGCGCTGGTCGACCCGCATAAAGTCGGGGCGGCCTTGTTGGTGTTTGTCGAAATCACCTTAAGTAAAACCTCGCCCGAAGATTTTGATGAGTTTAGTAAAGCGGTGCAAAAGCTGCAAGAAATCCAGGAATGCCATCTGGTGTCGGGCAGTTTTGATTTTTTACTGAAAACCCGGGTCGCCA
>NZ_DAINOE010000101.1:2286-9877 GCF_036735525.1 Arsukibacterium sp.
GGCGGCGTATCGTGAATTATTGGGCGAAACCTTGTTGCGTTTACCCAGTGTGCGCGAAAGCCGCACCTATGTGGTGATGGAGGAAGTGAAGCAAAGCAGTTTTGTGCCGCTGCAAGGCTGAACACGCCTTGTCTTTTGCCCGTTATACAGCGGCGGTTAAGCCAGCATTGGGTATACATCGCAGATGCACTTTAACGCTTGCTCTGGTATCTTAAGCAGGTTGTCACGGATAGTCAGTGTAAGATAAAAAGATGAGGCCCTGCATTTGCAAAGCAAAGTACTTTTTCCATTAAATGGTATTCAACGTCTGTTAGAAGCCGGCTTAATTTTATTTAGCGCCCTGGCGTTATTTATACTATTGGCGTTATTAAGCTTTGATGCCGCCGATGCCAGCTGGTCGCAAACCGGTTATCAAACCGAAGTGCGTAATTATGCCGGCCCTATAGGGGCCTGGCTGGCGGATATTTTGCTGTTCAGTTTTGGCTGGTTAGCTTATGTGATGCCATTACTATTAGCCCTGAGCGGCTATCTGTTGTTTAAACGCTTTCATGATTTGTTAAGCCTGGACTATCTGATTTTAGGCCTGAGGCTGCTGGGCTTATTGCTGACGTTATTCTGCGCCACGGCCATTAGCAGTATGAATTTTAATGATATTTATTATTTTTCATCAGGCGGTGCGCTGGGCGATATGGTGAGCTCCAAGTTAGAGCCTTATTTTAATTTTATTGGCACCAGCCTGATTTTACTCTGTGGCCTGGCCGCAGGCCTGACGCTGATGACCGGTATTTCCTGGTTAACGGTAGCTGATGCCATTGGCGCGGCATGTTATGCCGCGTTGCGGGGCTTGTGGCGTTTACCAGAGCGCGTGCGCAAAGCGCTAAGTCGTCAAGCACAGCAAGATACCGATAGCGACACTGAACCACAGTTGGCACTGGATGCTGCTCAGCAGCGACAGACACTGCAAGCCGCTGAAGCAGAATCAGAGCAAGATGCCATTCCTGCCATAAGCCGGCGTAAGCTATTTAGCCGCCAGGCCAAAACCGAGCCGTTACCTATAACCCCGCTCGATGTCAAAACCCAGGCGAAATCTTATTACAGTGTGGATAGTCTGGCTGATGAACAGTTGTCATTTAGTGCTATTGATGAGCCTTATAATGAGGCGCATATCAGTAAAACCTTTGCTCAGTTAGCACCAGAGCCTGACATTGATCCGCTGATGCAGTTTCCGGATGACGACGATGAACTGGACTTTGACAGCAGTCGTCGTGTCAGTCAGGGCTCAGCTATTAACACTATAAATGATGATGTCGATGCTGATTTAGATGATGTGGAAGAAGTGCAGCATACGCTGGAAGAGTTACCCTCACTGGCGTTATTAGACCGGCCTGATAAAGCGATTAACCCTATAGATCCGGCTGATCTGGAGCGGGTATCCAGGCTGGTAGAAGCAAAGTTATTAGATTTTAACGTTGAGGCGCAGGTAGTAGGGGTGCACCCTGGCCCTGTGGTCACCCGCTTTGAACTGGACTTAGCGCCAGGGGTAAAAGTCAGTAAAATTACCGGCCTGGCTAAAGATTTGGCGCGCTCGCTATCGGCTATCAGTGTGCGCGTAGTAGAGGTTATCCCCGGCAAATCCTACATAGGTCTGGAGCTGCCAAATAAGCATCGTGAAATTGTGCGCTTATCCGAAGTGATTGGTGATGAAGTCTTTACCGAGTCTAAATCGGCGCTGACCATGGTGTTGGGTAAAGATATTGCGGGTAAATCTGTGGTGGCCGATTTAGCCAAGATGCCGCATTTACTGGTGGCCGGTACTACCGGCTCAGGTAAGTCGGTAGGTGTAAACGTGATGATTTGTAGCTTGTTATACAAATCTACGCCAGATGATGTGCGCTTTTTAATGATAGACCCCAAGATGCTGGAGTTGTCTATTTATGAAGGTATACCGCATTTATTAACTGAAGTGGTTACCGATATGAAAGATGCCGCCAATGGCTTGCGCTGGTGCGTCGGTGA
This sequence comes from Arsukibacterium sp., assembly GCF_036735525.1. NCBI lineage: Bacteria > Pseudomonadati > Pseudomonadota > Gammaproteobacteria > Chromatiales > Chromatiaceae > Arsukibacterium > Arsukibacterium sp. The sequence continues at coordinate 4,303 of NZ_DAINOE010000101.1, forward strand.
GATGGAGCGGCGTTACAAGCTGATGTCGGCTTTAGGGGTGCGTAACCTCAAAGGCTACAATGCCAAAGTCAAAGAGGCGATAGCCGAGGGCCAACCGCTTAAAGATCCGCTGTGGAAACTCTCAGATGATATGCGCACTGAAGCCCCGTTATTGCAGAAATTACCTGCCATAGTGGTGGTTATCGATGAATTTGCCGACATGATGATGATCGTTGGCAAAAAAGTGGAAGAGTTAATTGCCCGTATTGCCCAAAAAGCCCGGGCGGCAGGTATTCACTTAATTCTGGCGACGCAACGGCCATCGGTTGATGTGATCACCGGCTTAATTAAAGCCAATATTCCAACCCGTATTGCGTTTCAGGTGTCATCAAAAATTGATTCACGCACCATTTTAGATCAGCAGGGGGCTGAAAGCTTACTGGGGCAGGGTGACATGTTGTATTTACCGCCTGGCTCAGGTGTACCCAACCGGGTGCATGGCGCCTTTGTTGATGATCATGAAGTCCATGCCGTGGTCGCTGACTGGAAAAAACGCGGTAAGCCAAATTATATTGCGGAAATTCTTAGTGGAGATACCACTGAAGATAGCCTGCTGCCAGGTGAAACGCTGGAAACTGAAGACGGGGAAGCCGATCCGCTTTACGATCAGGCGGTGGCCTTTGTCATTGAATCTCGCCGGGCCTCGGTTTCCGGTGTGCAACGTAAATTTAGGATAGGCTATAACCGCGCCGCCAGGCTGGTTGAGCAAATGGAACACAGTGGCCTGGTCAGCGGGCCGGGCCATAATGGTAATCGTGAAGTACTGGTGCCATCACCAGGTAAGGGGTATTAAATGAAGCAGGCGGTCAGATTTTCTGTGGTAATGGCGCTGTGGGCCTTACCTTTGCAAGCAGCTAAACAGCCAGAGGCAGCGCAAACGCCCCAAGCCAATTACGTCGCTGAAGTGTTCGCAGCACCGAATTTTGCGCCTCATATGCAGCGGCTGCAGTCGCAGCGCTTGACCGCAGATGATGCCAGTGCCGATTTAATGGCACAGTTGTCGCGGGTGAAGAGTTTTAGTGCCCATTATCAGCAGCAAGTATTTGATAATCAGCAACAATTGCTGCAACAGGGGCAGGGCGTGTTACTGCTGCAGCAAGGGGGCTTTTTCCGTTTTGAAAGCACTGAGCCTGAGCCGGCGTTATTAGTCAGTGATGGCCAAAGCCTGTGGTTTTATAATGAGTTATTAGAGCAGGTCAGCATCTATGATGCTAAAAGTGAAGTAGGGCAGACGCCTTTCGCTCTGCTGACGTCTGCCGATACCGCGTTGTGGCAGGATTATCAGGTGACCATGCAACAGCAACAGTTTTATATTCACCCTTTAGATAGCAACAATCCGGTGCAGCAGTTGGTGTTGCAATTTAGCGATGATATTTTGCAGCAGATGCAGGTCATCGATATTAATCAGCAGCAAAGCGTATTTATGTTCAGCCAGGCCAAATTAAACCCGGTATTGGCCAAAGAGACATTCCACTTTACCGTTACGCCCGAGCTGGATGTAGACGATCAGCGCCTGCGTGAAAACTAAATCAACTGGCTGATGGTAAGTGAATAGGGTATGAAATCGCGATGAGCAATTTGCCGCTGGATTTTAGTGATGATGTGCGGCCTCTTGCCGCCCGCATGAGGCCATCCAGCCTGGAACACTATGCTGGCCAGCAACAATTGCTGGCAAAGGATGGTGCTTTATACCGGGCGATTCAGTCAGGGCAGGTGTATTCGCTGATTTTGTGGGGCCCGCCAGGTAGCGGTAAAACCACTCTGGCAGACATTATTGCCCGTCATGCTAATGCCAGCTTACTAACCTTATCGGCGGTGACCAGTGGCGTAAAAGACATCCGTGAGGCGATAAGTCAGGCGCAGCAACGACAGCAACAAGGTGCAGGGCGCACTTTATTGTTTGTGGATGAAGTGCATCGCTTTAATAAATCGCAGCAAGATGCCTTTTTACCCTATATCGAAGATGGCACTATTATTTTTATAGGCGCCACCACCGAAAACCCTGCCTTTGCCCTTAATAATGCCCTGTTATCGCGAGCCCGTGTCTGTGTGCTAAGCCCACTCAGTGCTGATGACTTACGCCAGGTGATGCAGCGCGCGTTAACCGACGACGAACTGGGGCTGGGTAAATGTCAACTGCAGGTTGAGGCTGGCGCCGAGGCCCTATTGTTACAGCTGGCCGATGGTGATGCCCGGCGCTTGCTCAATTTGCTGGAGCAACTGAGCCAGCTGCTGCCTGCGCAAAGCCTGATCACTGCCGAGCACATTCGCCAGTTAGCACCAAAACAATTGCCCGGTTTTGATAAAGACGGCGATCTGTTTTACGACCTGATCTCTGCTTTTCATAAATCGGTGCGCGGCTCTGATCCTGATGCAGCCCTATATTGGTTTGCGCGTATTCTGGCCGGTGGCGGCGACCCGCTCTATGTGGCCAGACGGTTACTGGCTATTGCCAGTGAAGATATTGGTAATGCCGATCCCAGAGCACTGACGCTGGCGCTGAATGCCTGGGATACCTTTGAGCGGGTGGGGCCGGCTGAAGGCGAGCGGGCTATTGCTCAGGCTACTGTGTATTTAGCCCTGGCGCCAAAAAGCAATGCAGTTTATGTGGCCTTTAAACAAGCCAAAAAGCTGGCTGAGCAGGCACCGGCTTATCCGGTGCCGTTGCATTTGCGCAATGCGCCCACCGCCTTGAATACATCGCTGGGCCATGGTGCCGGTTATCGCTACGCCCATGATGAGCAAGGTAGCTATGCCGCAGGTGAATGTTATTTACCACCAGAGCTGGCAGCAGAGACTCTGTACCAGCCGCAACAACGCGGTTTAGAGGTAAAACTGGCTGAAAAACTGGCTTACTTACGCCAGTTAGATGCCGCAAGCCCACAGCAAAGACTAAAAAAATAGCGAAAGCATTTCAATTTTAGGCGGAGCTGGTTACTATTCGCGGCAATTATTTTAACTGTAGCAGGCATCTGGTCTGCCCAACTGAAGTTGATATTATGTTAGATCCAAAATTTCTTCGTTCTGAACTTGAACAAACGGCCGCCAGACTGGCCAGCCGCGGTTTTGTACTGGATGTTGCCACCCTGACTGCATTAGAGCTGCAGCGGCGGGAATTACAAATTCAGACCCAGGAGCTGCAAAACCAGCGTAATGCCAAATCTAAAGGCATTGGCCAGGCAAAAGGCCGCGGTGAAGATATTGGCCCTTTACTGGCTGAAGTCGATGGTTTAGGTGCCCAGTTGGATAATGCCAAACAGCAGCTGGATAAAGTTTTAGCTGAGCTGGAGCAACTGTCGCTGACCATCCCAAACCTGCCTGACCTGACGGTACCGCAAGGGCCTGATGAGAGTGCCAATGTCGAAGTTCGCCGTGTTGGTGAGCTGCCAGCTTTTGATTTTGAGCCACAGGATCATGTTGCTATAGGTGAAGCCTTTGCCGAGGGGCTGGATTTTGCAGCCGGTGTTAAGTTATCGGGCACCCGTTTTACCGTGATGAAAGGCCAGATGGCGCGCTTACACCGTGCACTGGCGCAGTTTATGCTGGATATACACACGGCTGAGCACGGCTACACGGAGTTATACGTGCCTTATCTGGTGAATCATGACAGCTTGTATGGCACCGGCCAGTTACCTAAATTTGGCGGCGATTTATTCCATACCAAACCGGCCACCGAAGAAGGGCAGGGCCTGGCATTGATCCCCACCGCTGAAGTGCCGGTGACCAACCTGGTACGTGACAGCATTATTGACAGCAGCCAGCTGCCATTAAAGTTTACCGCCCACACGCCGTGTTTTCGCAGTGAAGCCGGCTCTTATGGCCGCGATACCCGTGGCTTAATCCGGCAGCATCAGTTTGATAAAGTCGAGTTAGTGCAATTAGTGCAGCCAGAGCAGTCGATGCAGGCGCTGGAGCAATTAACTGCTGATGCCGAAAAAATACTGCAATTACTGCAATTACCTTATCGGGTCATGTTGTTATGTACCGGCGATATGGGCTTTGGCTCTTGTAAAACCTATGATTTAGAGGTCTGGTTACCGGGGCAAAACTGTTACCGCGAAATTTCGTCTTGCAGCAATATGGGCGATTTCCAAACCCGACGCATGCAGGCGCGTTATCGCACGCCAGAGATGAAAAAGCCGGAACTGATGCACAGCTTAAATGGCTCCGCCTTAGCGGTGGGACGCACCTTGGTGGCTATTTTAGAAAACTACCAGCAAGCCGATGGTACTGTGGCAATTCCGGCGGTATTACAGCCTTATATGGCGGGGCAAACTTACCTTAAATAGGGCTTATAAACACCTGGCAGGTTTAGGTAAACCTGCCAGACGTGTTGCCTGTTTGGCCGGGCCTTGAGGAAATAATCTAAATAAATAGATGCTATTGCCTTTGTCAGCGCCCAGTTGCTGCGCCATGGCCTTGACCAGTACCCGCATCGCTGGCGAGCTGGCATGCTGCTGATAAAAATCCCGCACAAAATCGATCACTTCCCAGTGTGCAGGGGTCAGCGTTATGCCCTCAAGTGCGGCAAACTGCTCAGCCACTGCCGGCTGCCAGGCGTTAATATCAGCCAGATAACCATGTTTATCCAGCGCCAATCTTCGCTCACCAATCACCAGATGATCTACTGCCATAACAGATGCTGCTCTGCTGCGGCAATCAGCTGTACCCATTGCTGCTCGTTAATGACCTCAAAGCTGTCAGGGGCACTGAGCTGACGTAACTGTAAATCTGAGTGCAGCACGAAAAGGCGCGCTGTTGGCCAGTGAATAGCGTGCTGTAACAACAAAAAAACCGCGTCCTGGCGCAGCAACAGGCAGTCGTCGCTTTGACAAAAGGCCGCTAGTTCTGCTGGTTCAACATCTGGGGTAATGAGTGTGATGACTTTCATGATCAGGCATTTATCACTTGCTGTTGGCGGCTAATAAGGGCGTTAATCTCTGCAGTAGTTAATGCCAGTACGCCCGGCAGCAGTTGCTCAAGGCTCAGACCACGTTGTTGCATCGACTGCTGACAAACATAGAGCTGCTCGATATCGTACATGGCAAACAGGCTAAAACTGCGGTTAAAAGGCTTTAATGGGATACGAGTATCTGCAGCGACGGGCAATAATTGAAACACCGCATCAGCGCTAAACAAGAGACTGACCTGATGATCGACTGCGGCCAGGGCTAACACTAAATCCAGATTCTCGCGGGCTTTAGCACTATTAAAAGGCGGCTGGTGCTGTATCACCAGTATGGCAGCCATCAGAATTGCACCAGTTTAGTCGCAGGTGTGGCCAGGCGCATGGCAAATTCGGCCAGGCCAGCTGCCTGATAAGGCGCGTTAGGATGCTCAATTAATACGCCTCGTTTTTCGGCAGCGGTCACGCAAAATAATAATGGTATCGCTAAAGCAGCACAAAAGTCACCCAACAGGGCGGCTAAGTTAGGTTCATCTGAGGGTAAATCTATGTCAGCGGCAGCGGCCAGCACAGCGTCTTCATATAAAAACACCTGCTCTATAGCAAAACCTTCTGCAGTTGCCGCCTGGC